>NZ_JALAZE010000013.1 GCF_022809095.1 Bacillus kexueae | reverse complement strand
ACCCGTCCGCCGCTAACGTCAAGGGAGCAAGCTCCCTATCTGTTCGCTCGACTTGCATGTATTAGGCACGCCGCCAGCGTTCGTCCTGAGCCAGGATCAAACTCTCCAAAAAAGTTTGATTGCTCATAAAAAAGAATTAACGTTGACGCTTCGTTTTGTTTAGTTTTCAAAGAACATTTTCTTTTTGTATCAGACAATTCATTATTTTACATATCCTGAATTATCTTGTCAAGAACTTTTTTCTTTTTTCTCAACTGCCTTTCGACAGCGACTTTCTTAATTTAACATACCAACGATTTATAGTCAAGAACTTTTTTCAATCTTTCGTATCAATCGTTTGTGTCATCAGCGACGATTAATAATTTATCACCTTTTCAACATATCGTCAATAGTTTTTTTTCAAAAAAACGAAGATTTTTTTTCATGTTTCCCTTTTCCTTCTCATAAACATGTACAAGAAAGTGGGACAGGGAGGAGTTATTCGTGAATTCATTTTACGTGATTCGCTTAAAGAAATTAAAGAGGTTATTATTCTTATTTGTTTTAGCCTTGATAACAGCCACGTTAATGTATGTTGAAAACAGTTGGAAATTCCCCGTATTTTCTACCGAAGACGGACCTAAAGCCATTTATAAAGGGGATACGAAAGCAAATAAAATAGCCTTAACTTTTAATATTAGCTGGGGAGATGAGAAAGCTACCCCTTTACTCGATACATTAAAGAAGAATGGCGTTCAAAACGCTACATTCTTTTTATCTGCTTCATGGGCAGAAAGGCATCCAGATATCGTCAAACGAATTCTAAAAGATGGGCATGAGATCGGAAGCATGGGATACGCCTATAAAAACTATACAGAGTTATCACCTGAAGAAATCCGTAAAGATTTAGCATTGGCTGCTGAGACCTTTAAAAAGCTAGAAGTAAAAGAGATTTCTCTTCTCCGACCACCTAGTGGCCATTTTAATAAAGAAGTTTTATCAATCGCCAATAAATATGGATTAACGGTTGTCCATTACAGTATTGATTCAAACGATTGGCAAAATCCAGGCGTTCAAAAAATCGTTGATAACATTACGAAACCACTAAAAGGCGGGGATATTATTCTCCTACACGCATCCGATTCAGTAAAACAAACAAAGGACGCACTTCCAGTCATCTTGAAAGAATTAAAACAAAAGGGACTAGAAAACGTTTCTGTGACAGAACTAATATCCAGTGGAACTGTTCAAACAAAGTCCGTTCACTAACGATAACTTAAACCGCTCAAACTTCGTTAAGCACTACGACTATCCCATAAAGCTTATTGAAGTTTGAGCGTGAGATTAGGTTATATTTAAAATCACACGACACGTCAAATAGTTAAGAAAAGCGCAAAGCACCCGCCTCGCTAAAGGACCTGCGAGGAGGCTTCCGTCGCCACAGCAGGACCGAAGCGACCCGACTTGATGGTGCTTGGAGCTAGGCGCCAAAAAAACTGTAAAGAGAACACTTTATCGAACTTAAACTTTCTGTAACAGCTAAAAAGAGCTAAAGAAAGCACCTTCAGATTTTAGTTGTTGTCCTAAAATCTGAGGTGCCATTCCTTTAGCTCTTCTTCAATTGTTGACCTGTTAATTTTGGTAAGATGAGCAACTGATACGCGTTGCAAATTAATAAAGGAATAATCATTAAATATAGCCAGTCTTCATCATTTGCGCGTAATGCCGGTACCCATTCGACTACTGAAACGACTACCATAAAAAATAACGCTGGAATAAAGGCTGATTTGTTGGTTAATTTCCGTTTAGCATAAGCCACGATTAAGCCAAAAGCCAAAATAAATAGAGCTACTCCTACATATGAGCCGATCGATTCTCCAGGATCGGCAAATAACTGATATCGAAAGTACACTAAGTCAAAAAGAACAAAAACGATGAGTAGAAGTTGAACCGCATTCCAAAGGGAAGCTGTACGAAAAACCCCTAAGCCAAAACGATGAATTGTTAAGTACGCAAAGAAGCCCATTTGACTAATAATACTGAAAATAAAACCGACTCCGATTAGCCAAAATAATATCGACAGGATCTCCACAATATCAAAAGACAAAAATAAATGCTGGTAATCGCTCCATCTAAGTAAAAATCCGATAACACTTGTACTAATTCCACCTACGAGTAGTGTCGACAGGAATAACCGAACCCAATTTCGACTTTTCACAATTAAATCCTCCAACCTCTGAAATCATTCTATATGATTGTAACAAATCCATTTATTATATTACCACATGGAAAAAGTTTTTTCGTATAAAAACGGGCAGGATTCCCATGATAAAAATAGGAATGATTGAAGGAAAGGAGCCACCCAACATGAAGAGCAAATCACTGCTCCTCCTAGTTACTCTTTCTATAATAATTGCCTCACTTCTATCTGGTTGTGCCGGAGAAGAAAAATCTGGAGGTCAGATGGATTATGAAGAGACAAAAAAAATGGTAGTGGATATACTTAAAACGGATGATGGAAAAAAAGCTTTTCAGGAACTATTAGCGGATGAAGAGATTAAGCAAAGTATTGTAATGGACGAAAAGGTTGTCAAGGAAACCGTTGAACAAACTTTGACTTCTGAAAAAGGCATCGAATTTTGGCAAAAAGTATTTGAAGACCCGAAATTTTCAGAGGGGTTTGCCAAAACATTGCAAACTGAGCATGAAAAAGTAATCAAAGGCCTAATGAAGGACCCAGAATATCAAGAGATGATGATTGAAATATTGAAAGACCCGAAAATCGAAGAAGAAATGTTAAATGTCGTGAAGAGCCAAGATTTCCGCAAACACCTACAATCTGTCATTACAGAAACATTAGAAAGTCCTTTGTTTAAAGCAAAAATGCAAGAAACTTTAACAAAAGTAGCCGAAGAAATGAGTAAAGAAGAAGGCGGAGAAAAGACGAGCGATACAGAAGAAACGAAGAAAGAAGGAGAATCTGGTGGTGGGGACACAAGCAAAGAAAGTGAAGAGTCCTCACAATAATCACTAAGCTGGTTCCCCTGTCTTAATCAATTATTGGTTTGAGAACGATACGAGCCTCCAAGATTGTTATCACAACATTCTTGGAGGCTCTTTTTGTTCGGTTATTAAGATGGATTTGGCAATAATTGAGCAACTTTTTCAGCCATTTGTTTATATATTTCCCCTATCAGATGATCTTCTTGGTATACAGAAGGGGCAAAATCTTCATCATTCCAGTCAGGTTGTTGCAATGGAATTTGGCCCAATAGTGGTACTTGCAGCTCTTGAGCCAGCTTTTCTCCTCCACCTCGACCGAAAATGTATTCCTTCACACCCGTTTCTTTACTTACGTAGTATGACATATTTTCAATGACACCGAGAATTTCATGATTCGTTTTTAATGCCATTGCACCTGCACGAGCAGCAACAAACGCAGCCGTTGGGTGAGGTGTAGAAACAATAATCTCTTTACAAGCTGGAAGCATAGAGTGAACATCTAGTGCAACGTCCCCTGTTCCAGGAGGAAGGTCTAAAAGCAAGTAATCCAAGTCCCCCCACTCAACCTCTTGAAAGAAATTATTTAGCATTTTTCCTAACATCGGACCTCTCCAAACGACCGGAGCATTATCTTCTACAAAAAAGCCCATTGAAATTACTTTTACTCCAAACCGTTCAACTGGGATGATTTTTTCACCACGTACGACAGGGCGCTTTGTAATGCCCATCATATCCGGTACACTAAATCCATAAATATCAGCATCAATCAACCCTACTTTTTTCCCAATTCTCGCCAACGATACAGCGAGGTTGACAGAAACCGTTGACTTTCCAACGCCACCTTTACCACTTGCAATTGCAATAAACGTCGTTTTCTGGTTGGATAAAATAGAGTCATCTGACGTAGGTTGATAATATTTTCTTACCACTTCTTCAGGAAGTTCAACAAAACGAAGGCCTACAGTTTCAGCACCTGCCTCTTTTAACTTCTTCACGATAAGCTGTTGCAACTGTAGTTGCTCAGGCGTACCTGTTTTGGAAATGGCTACTTTCACACTTACATGATTTTTTTCTTCCTTGATGCTAATTTCTTGAATGGCTTCAAGCTCTTTTAATGTTTTATGTAAAAATGGTTCTTTCAATGTCTCTAATACTTGCTTGACTAATTGTTCGTTCATTTCATCCACCCCTTGTTGTACTCGTTTTCATTTTTACCATAAGTATATCATATCCCATTCTGAACGGATATTATTTACAATCCACATCTAGGAAAAAACTGAGTACCCTGTCTTTTACTGATCAGACCTCCGTTTCTTCTTCAATGACCCTCGTTGCTTTCAATCCAATACTACTTTTTCAGTCACTTTTATACGAACACTTGCTTCCCTCTACATCCCGCAGGAGTCAATTGTCTTTCGCAACGATTCTTTAAAAAACAGACATAAAAAAAGACCCGCATAAGAGCGAACCTTTTGAATTAATCTGGTGGATTTTGTTCATTTGTTAAATAGCGCAGCAATCCTTTATAAATGGAAGCAGCAACCTTGTTCTGGTAGTCTTCGGATGCTAAAAGTTGTTCTTCTTCTGGATTTGAGAGGAAGCCTACCTCAACAAGGGCCCCCGGTTTTTCTACATGCTTTAACAAATAAATACCGTTAATTCGTTTCGCTTGACGTTCTGTATTCTCCAAATTCGTTCTCAACTCATCTTGAATAAACTTAGCAACCGCTTCGTTTTCTTCATATGCACCATTGAAAAACGTTTGTGCTCCTCTCCATCTCGCTGATGGAATAGCATTTAAGTGAATACTTAAAAAGACATCTGCTTCAGATTCATTAATCAGCTCTACACGTTTTCGAATATCCTCTGATTTTCTTTTACTATAACCACTTGTATCTTTATTTGCTAAATCCTCATCCTCTTCCCTTGTCATTAATACGAGAGCCCCTTGCTCTTGAAGATAATCACGCAATTTTAAAGAGATATTTAGCGCTACATCTTTTTCTAACAGAGATTCACCAACCGCTCCCCCATCAGGCCCGCCATGCCCCGGGTCGATATATATAATTTTCCCAGATAAGGGGAGATTCCACGACTTCCACGAATTCAAATTCGAAAAAGGAAATTGAATAATAAATAGTAAGATGCCCAATCCGATGATAAAAAAAAGCCACTTTTCTCGCCGTTTCATTCGACCCCTCCCGCTCGTCCTTCTAATCCATCATATGGGACAAAGCGGCAATTTATGATTAACGGAGCTTTAATTTTCTTCTCTTTTCCCCAATCTGAAATCCTTCCGTCCACCACTTCTGTACAAACGATTCACTCAACAAAAAGATGGAGTCATTTACTACATCATCCTCAGTAGCTTTTCCCCAACTTAATAAGTAATCAAATAAAGCGTGGGTTATCTCCCTCACCTCTTTTTTTGATCGCTCTTCGACTCGTTCATAAGTCTCACCATAATAAGCGAAGCGGCTATATTGAGCCCCTAATAGATAGGACTCAATGGCAAAATCGACACATCCATCTTCAACGACAGACCGATGTAAAACACCACTTTGGAATAACAACGAATAGTGGGAAACTACTTTTTCTTTTATTTTACGTAGAGATAATTCTTTCAAAACCTTTAACTCATAGTCGACCTGCTTTTCACGTCTTTTATCATTTAATGAATGGATTACACTCATCATCAAGCCCCCTTTACCACTATTGTGTTACTGCACCCAGCAGAACATGCGTATGCAATTTTTCCAAGAAATAGGACGATTGAGTTCGGGAAAGAAAACAAATAGAATGCCCCCCATTGCTGCATACACTCGAATCGGTAGTTAACGCACGAACGGGGGTTTAAGTATGGTAGGTTAACCGTTCCAGACGGCTATTGTTGTAGTTGGTTTCGAATCGGGCAGGAAGGACTGTCTCGTTTTAAGAAACCATAAGAAAAGCGCAAGTCCTTAGGCGAAGGGCGCTGGAGGACCTGCGAGGAGGCTTCCGTCGCCACAGCAGGGCCGAAGCGACCCGAGCTGATGGCGCTTTGCGCTAGACACCAAAAAAACGGTAAAGAGAATACTTTATTGAACTTAAACTTTCTGTAACCAAAATAAAAAACCACAACAGCAAAGTGTTGTGGTTTTTCGATATGTCGTACCAAAATTAACGTTTTGAGAACTGTGGAGCACGACGAGCGCCTTTAAGTCCGTACTTCTTACGCTCTTTCATACGAGCGTCACGAGTTAATAGACCAGCGCGTTTTAATGTTGCACGATATTCTGGATCAGCTTGTAATAAAGCACGAGCGATACCGTGACGAATTGCTCCAGATTGACCAGTGAAACCGCCACCAGTTACGTTAACTAATACATCGTAGTTACCTTCAGTTTCAGTTAACACTAATGGTTGTTTAATATCGTTAATTAATGCTTGAGTCGGAATGTATTCTTTAATGTCGCGTTTGTTGATCACGATACGGCCTTCACCAGGAACTAGACGAACGCGTGCAACAGAGCTTTTACGACGACCTGTACCGTAGTATTGTACCTGTGCCAAAGTCATAACCTCCTTAAAATATTATCCGCGAAGTTCGTAAACTTCTGGTTTTTGTGCTTGATGTGGATGTTCGCTACCGCGATATACGTGTAATTTTTTGAACATTTGACGTCCAAGCTTTCCTTTTGGAAGCATACCACGAATCGCAAGCTCTAACATTTTCTCAGGGTAGTTTGTACGCATTTCTAAAGCTGTTCTAGATTTTAAACCACCTGGATGTTGGCTGTGACGGTAGTACATTTTGTCAGCTAATTTATTACCAGTTAATTCGATTTGCTCAGCGTTGATGATGATTACATGATCACCAGTGTCAACATGTGGTGTATAGATTGGTTTATGCTTACCGCGTAAGATAGATGCAACTTCGCTTGCAAGACGACCTAAAGTTTTACCTGCAGCATCTACAACGTACCATTTACGTTCTACTTCGTTTGCTTTCGCCATAAACGTTGTACGCATTATTTTCCCTCCTAAAAAATCAAAATCCAATTCATTTGTTAGTCTATTTCAAAACACGATTACTTTCCGGGGCTAATCGTGGGGTTGAAATACATACCATATGATATGATATAACGTTGAGAAGTCAATGTCAAGAAAATGTTACACCTGGTTTAGTTGTCATAAACAACTTCCCAAAGGAATAATCCCTTTCCGGGAACGGTTTTCCCTGCAACACTTCGATTTTTAGCTTCTAAAACTTTTTTCATATCTTCTGGTTTTCGCTTACCCATACCTACTTCGATAAGGGTTCCTACTAGAATCCTCACCATGTTATAAAGGAAGCCATTCCCTATGAAGCAAAAAACGAGTTCATTCTTTTCTTCAATAATGTCAATCGAAAAGATCGTTCTTACCTTGTCTTCTACTTCTGTTTTACTTGAACAGAAGCTTGTAAAATCGTGCGTCCCTATTAAATAATTCGCTGCCTCTCTCATCGCCTCAATATTCAATTGATGCGAAATAAAGTGTCGATAATTTCTTAGAAAGACATTCGGAGTTGCACCAGTTTGCACAAAATATCGATACTCTTTCTTCTTTACATTAAACCGAGCATGAAAGTCGTCATCGACTAATTCGGCATTCAGCACAACAATATCATCCGGTAACAACGAATTTAAAGCGATGGGCCATTTTTCTACTGGAATATGTAATTCCGTATCAAAATGGATGACTTGTCCTTGTGCATGAACGGACGTATCTGTTCGCCCAGATGCATATACTTTTATTTCTTTCCCTTTATGCAGCTTTTTAAGCGCTAGTTGCAACTCTTGTTGAACCGTTCGTTCATTCGGTTGCACTTGATATCCATTGAAGGCAGATCCATCGTATGAAATAATGCACTTGATTCTCATGAAAGCACTCCTATGAGCGTAGTAAGAACAATAGAATCGTTACCATGGTAAACGAAGCTAAAACGAACGTGTCTCGACTATGCCAGTTTAACTGACGCAGTTTCGTCCTTCCTTCGCTCCCTTTATACCCTCTTGCCTCCATAGCTGTTGCTAAATCCTCCGCTCGCTTAAACGCGCTAATAAACAGCGGAACTAAAAGAGGGATGATGGCCTGAAGGCGTGATTTCACAGAACCAGATGTGAAATCCGTTCCCCTTGCCATTTGCGCCTTCATGATTTTATCTGTCTCTTCCATTAAGGTTGGGATGAACCGAAGCGAAATAGACATCATCAAGGCTAACTCATGTACGGGAAATTTCCACTTTTTAAACGGCCCTAGCAACGTTTCTAACCCATCTGTAATTTCGATAGGTGTCGTAGTTAATGTCAAAATTGTCGTAATGATGATCAAATATATAAACCGAAGTGTTATAAAAACACCTTGTTGAACCCCTATATCATATATATCCAAAAAACCAATCGAGAAAAGTACTGTTCCCTCTTTCGTAAACAAGACATGCAAGAGAAAAGTAAATAGAATAATCCACAAAATGGGCTTTAATCCATTCACTAAAAATCGAATTGGAAGTCTTGTTAACAAGATGATAGCTAACGTATAGCCTCCTAATAAAGCATACGTAAGGGGATTATTGGCTAAAAAGACGACAAAAACAAATAAAAAGACAAAAAGAAGCTTTGCACGTGGGTCCATGCGATGGATGATCGATTGTCCTGGTACATATTTTCCGATAATCATACTATTTAACATGTTGGTCTTGACCTCGAATCATTTGTTTAATTAATGTAACAGTTTCATCAATTGTAAGGGGCTTGTCCTTGACTTTAATCCCAAGCTGTTCCTCCACTTTCATCATGAACTTTACCGTTTCGGGTAAATCGAGACCATAAGTAGAGAGAAGTTCAGGCGATTGAAACAGTTCTTTCGGTGTACCTGTAACGGCAAGTGTCCCTTCATGCATGACAGCTATTGTGTCTGCGTACCTTGCTGCGTCTTCCATACTATGGGTAACTAAAATAGTCGTTAACCCCTTTTCTTGATGAAGACGATAAAACATATCCATCATCTCTGTTCGCCCTTTAGGATCGAGTCCTGCCGTTGGTTCATCTAACACTAACACTTCTGGCTCCATCGCCAATACTCCCGCAATGGCCACTCTTCTCATTTGACCACCACTCAAATCAAAAGGTGAGCGTGTTAATAAATCTGGATGTAATCCAACGTGTGCGAGTGCTTCGTGTGCTTTTTTTCTTGCTTCTTCTTCCGTCAGTCCAAAGTTTATCGGACCGAACATTATATCCTTTTCTACTGTTTCTTCAAATAGTTGATGTTCTGGAAATTGAAAAACAATCCCTACTTTCTTTCGAATTGGTTTTACGTTTTTCAACTTCTTCCCAGCCTCAACTCGATAATCCCCTAACTGAATGGAGCCTTTTGTTGGTACCAATAGCGCATTTAAATGCTGTAGTAGTGTCGATTTACCTGACCCGGTATGGCCAATTATTGCAACATATGACCCTTCTTCTATTTGGAGAGAAACATCGTAAAGTGCTAAACGCTCAAATGGAGTTCGTACTTGGTAGCGATGTTCTAATTGATTGATGCTAATTTGCATAATTCATCCACCAAGCTTTCTTCTGTAATATGGAGCTTTTCGAGTGAAACTCCATTTTGTTGTAGTAGTTTGCTGACCTTATAAGAAAATGGAAGGTCGAGACCAATTTCATTTAAGCGTTCATCCAGTTGAAAAATTTCTTCCGGCTTTCCTTCAGCGAATTTCTCCCCACCGTTCATAACAATAATGCGGTCTGCTAGCGCAGCTTCTTCCAAATCATGAGTAATAGAGATGACTGTAATATTTGCCTCATTTTTCAGTTCGCGAACGGTAGAAAGAACTTCAGCTCGCCCAATAGGGTCTAGCATCGACGTAGCTTCGTCTAATATGATGATTGCTGGCTGAACTGCAAGAACGCTTGCAATGGCTACCCGTTGCTTTTGTCCCCCAGACAGCCTATGTGGTTCGTACTCTAAAAACTTAGACATTTTAACCCTTTCTGCTGCCCATTCAATTCGGCGAACCATCTCATCCCGTTCAACTCCAATGTTTTCAAGGCCAAAAGCAACATCATCTCGAACGGTTGTCCCTACGAATTGATTGTCAGGGTTTTGAAAGACCATGCCGACATGCTTCCGGACTTCCCACACCGACTCTTTATTAATAGCCGTGCCCATGACATGGATAGCCCCTTCAGTTGGAAGCAAAAGACCATTTAACAATCGGGCAAGTGTTGATTTTCCAGAGCCGTTATGCCCAACGAGTGCAAGCCATTCTCCTTCATAAACAGAAAGTGACACATTTTGAAGGGCTGCCCGCGTCGTCTCATCTCTCTCATATCGGTACGTTACTTGATCTACTTGAATGACTGGCTTTACCATCGTCATCCTCCTCTCGACTCCATTCTCTACTCCACTCTATGTTGAAACAGTACTTTTTAAAAATGGCAAAATAAAAAAGGGCATAGATCCAGTTATAATAACTGTCCCGCCCTTTGAAGTGAATATGCTGTAATTAAACTAGTTCAATAATAACCATTGGCGCTCCGTCACCACGGCGAGGACCAAGTTTCATAATACGTGTATAACCGCCTTGGCGTTCTTGGTAGCGTGGTGCGATATCAGCGAATAGCTTTTGAAGAGCGTTTTGACCTTCTCCAGCTTCCTCGTTACGGATAAATGCAGCAGCTTGACGACGAGCATGTAAATCGCCACGCTTTCCAAGTGTAATCATCTTTTCTACAACAGAACGTAATTCCTTCGCACGAGTTTCAGTAGTCTCGATACGTTCGTTGATGATTAAATCAGTCGCTAAATCACGAAGTAACGCTTTACGTTGATCACTTGTACGTCCTAACTTTCTGTATGACATGTGATGTCCCCTCCTTTGTTGAATGATAATCGATCGAATCAAACATACGAAAATACTAGTTAATCTCTTAACTAGTCATCTTTTCGTAGACCTAAACCTAAATCTTCAAGTTTTGCTTTAACTTCTTCTAAAGATTTACGGCCTAAGTTACGAACTTTCATCATATCTTCTTCTGTTTTGTTCGCTAGCTCTTGAACAGTGTTGATACCAGCACGCTTCAAGCAGTTGTACGAACGTACAGATAAGTCTAGCTCTTCAATCGTCATTTCAAGCACTTTTTCTTTTTGGTCTTCTTCTTTCTCGACCATAATTTCTACATTCTGTGCTTCATCTGTCAAGCTGACGAAGATATTAAGATGTTCAGTTAAAATTTTAGAACCTAGTGCAATTGCTTCTTTTGGACCGATGCTTCCATCTGTCCAAACATCTAATGTTAGCTTGTCAAAGTTAGTCACTTGACCTACACGCGTGTTTTCAACTTGATAAAGCACGCGTGAAACCGGAGTGAAAATTGAATCGATAGGAATTACACCGATTGGCTGATCCTCACGTTTGTTTGCATCAGCAGGCGTATACCCACGTCCACGCTTCGCAGTCAATCTCATCCGAAGATGTGCATCTTTTGCAAGTGTTGCTATATGAAGGTCAGGATTTAAAATCTCGACATCACTATCGTGAGTAATATCAGCAGCTGTTACAGCTCCTTCACCCTGTACATCAATTTCTAGCGTCTTCTCTTCTTCAGAATAGATTTTCAGAGCAAGCTTCTTTAGGTTTAAAATAATCGTTGTAACATCTTCTACAACACCATCGATCGTTGAAAATTCATGTAAAACGCCATCGATTTGAATAGATGTTACAGCGGCACCAGGGAGTGAGGATAATAGGATACGACGTAAGGAGTTACCCAAAGTTGTACCATATCCACGCTCAAGTGGCTCGACGACGAATTTTCCATACTTAGCGTCATCGCTGATTTCAACCGTTTCGATTTTTGGTTTTTCAATTTCGATCATTCTTTATAAAACCCTCCTTCAAAACGTCGAAACCCCGGCTAGACTAATCGAATGCGTCTAACCGAAATTCCCCAATCATAAGTTCCCGAATGTGCACAACAACATATGATCATTCTGCTAGAATTTAGAAAACGTATCATAACCCAGTATAGACAGGGTTACGAAATATATACAGGTAAATTACACGCGGCGACGTTTTGGCGGACGGCAACCGTTATGTGGTACTGGAGTTACGTCTTTGATCGCAGTAACTTCAAGACCAGCAGCTTGTAAAGCACGAATAGCAGCTTCACGACCTGCACCAGGACCTTTAACAGTAACCTCTAAAGATTTCATTCCATGCTCCATAGAAGCTTTTGCTGCAGTTTCAGCAGCCATTTGTGCAGCGAAAGGAGTAGATTTACGAGAACCTTTGAATCCTAACGCACCTGCACTTGACCAAGAGATTGCATTACCATGAACGTCTGTGATAGTAACGATTGTATTGTTAAAAGTTGAACGAATATGAGCAATACCAGACTCAATATTCTTTTTTACGCGACGTTTACGAGTGTTTGTTTTACGAGCCATTCGTTAGTAACCTCCCTTACATTATTTTTTCTTGTTCGCAACAGTTTTACGAGGGCCTTTACGAGTACGTGCGTTGTTTTTCGTATTTTGACCACGAACAGGTAAACCACGACGATGACGTAAACCACGGTAGCATCCAATTTCGATTAGACGCTTGATGTTTAAAGAAACTTCACGACGAAGATCTCCTTCTACTTTATACGTATCTACGATATCACGGATTTTCCCTAATTCTTCTTCAGTTAAATCACGTACGCGTGTATCTTCAGAAACTCCAGCCTCCGCTAAGATTTTTTCTGCAGTTGGACGTCCAATTCCAAAAATGTATGTTAAAGACACGACAACACGTTTGTCACGTGGAATATCTACACCAGCAATACGAGCCATTGTAAAAAAGCACCTCCTTCAAGATTATCCTTGTTTTTGCTTATGTTTTGGATTTTCACAAATAACCATTACTTTTCCTCTTCTGCGGATAACTTTACATTTTTCGCAGATCGGTTTTACTGATGGTCTAACCTTCATGTTTTTTCAACCTCCTTAAGTCAACGGAGTGCTAGTTATTTATAACGATACGTGATTCTACCTCTTGTTAAATCATAAGGCGATAATTCAACCGTCACTTTGTCTCCAGGTAAAATACGGATGAAATGCATGCGGATTTTACCAGATACATGGGCAAGTACCGTATGTCCGTTCTCTAACTCAACTTTAAACATTGCATTAGGTAACGTCTCGATAACAGTACCTTCCACTTCAATTACATCGTCTTTCGCCATCTACTTGTTCTCCCTTCTTCAAATCAGTAACTTGCTCATTGACAAACTTGGTTAAAGCATAGCGGAGCTTACCATTTGTCACACGACCAGTTTCCAATATACTGTTCTGAACTTCCGGAGATACGCAATCTAAAAATTCAAGATGATGGATATTTTTCTTCTTTGGAGTATGAAACTTCCGTTTATCTCCATCTGCTATTAACACGAACTTTTCATCGAGAATTTTAATAATAATCGCATATTGTCCTGTCTCTCTCCCTTGGGTAATCAGGACAAACTGACCTATTCGTGGACTCGATTCAGAATCGATCAACTATGATCACCTTCACTTAGGCTTTAGTTAAAATTTCATACCCAGTTTCAGTTATAGCAACCGTGTGTTCAAAATGAGCACACATCTTGCCATCAACTGTTACGACAGTCCAGTTATCAGGTAACGTTTTGACATAGCGGCTTCCGGCATTGACCATTGGCTCAATTGCCAATACCATCCCAGGCTTTAGTCTTGGACCTTTGTTTGGTGGGCCGTAATGAGGAATTTGTGGATCCTCATGTAACTCTTGCCCAACGCCATGACCTACATACTCACGAACGATGGAAAATCCATGTGATTCAGCGTAAGTCTGAATCGCATGTGAGATGTTAGATAAGCGTTCACCTGGCTTCGCCTCTTTAAGTCCTCTATATAAAGACTCCTCTGTTACATCCAGCAGTTTTTGATTTTCTTCAGAAATCGTTCCGACAGGATATGTCCATGCGGAGTCACCATGATATCCATTATACTTTGCACCGATGTCAATACTAATGATGTCCCCGTCCTTCAGCACGCGATCTCCAGGGATACCATGAACAAGTTCTTCATTGACAGAGGCACAAATACTCCCGCGAAATCCATTATACCCTTTAAATGAAGGAATTGCATCATGTTCGCGGATAAACTTTTCAGCAATTGCATCCAATTCTTTCGTAGTGATTCCTGGCTGAATATGCTTCTTTAGCTCTTGGTGAGTTAATGCAACAATCCGACCGGCTTCACGCATTATTTCAATCTCACGCGGCGTTTTACAAATGATCATTCGCCTAAGCCTCCAAGCAATTCAGAAATATCTTCGAATACTTTTTCAATTGGCTGTTGACCATTAATGTTACGTAAGTAACCTTTATCTTCATAGAAGTTTAATAATGGTTGAGTTTGTTTTACGTTTACTTCTAAACGATTTGCAACAGTTTCTGCGTTATCATCTGCGCGCTGATAAAGTTCGCCACCACATTTGTCGCACGTATCGTTTTGACTAGGTGGGTTGAACACAAGATGATATGTTGCACCGCATTCCTTACAAATACGACGTCCTGTAAGGCGTTCCATAAGAATTTCTTGATTAACGTCAATATTAATCACGTAATCAATTTTCTTATTAAGCTCTTCAAGGATTCCTTCTAATGCATCTGCTTGAGCAACAGTACGCGGAAATCCATCTAATAAAAAGCCTTTTTCACAATCATTCTTGCCCAAACGCTCACGAACAATACCGATTGTTACTTCATCTGGAACAAGTTCCCCTTGATCAATGTATGATTTAGCTTTAAGCCCTAATTCGGTTCCTTCCTTCATAGCTGCTCGAAACATATCTCCTGTTGAGATATGAGGGATGTTATATTGCTCCACAATTTTTTCGGCTTGCGTACCTTTACCTGCACCAGGTAAACCCATTAAAACTAAATTCATGGCTTCTCCCCCTCAAACTCTATTAGAGGGAATGGGACACTCGAACGTCCCAAATCCTCATTACTTCATAAATCCTTTATAATGACGTTTCACAAGCTGACTTTCAAGTTGCTTCATTGTTTCAAGTGCAACCCCTACAACAATTAACAAACTCGTTCCACCAATCTGTACGGACTGTGGAAGGTCAGCAAACTTGATAAAGAATACAGGGAGTACTGAGACAACTGCTAGGAAAATGGAACCGACAAAAGTTAATCGATACATAATTTTCGTAACATACTCTTGCGTATTCTTTCCTGGTCTGATACCCGGTATATAGCCACCTTGCTTCTTCAAGTTTTCCGCCATTTGTTCAGGATTCACTTGAACAAATGTATAGAAATAAGTGAAGGCGATAATTAACGCTACGTAGATGATCATACCAACAGGTTTCGTATAATCAAATGTGTTTTGAATCCAATCCGTAACATCATTTGGACCAAAGAACGATGCAATAGTAGTCGGGGTAATAATAAATGAAACCGCAAAGATAACAGGAATTACCCCTGCAGAGTTAACTTTTAGTGGTAAATGTGTTGAATGACCACCAACAGGGTTACGTCCCGCCAAACGCTTCGCGTATTGGATCGGAATTTTGCGCAATGCCTGTTGAATGAAGATAACACCAACAACGATTGCAACAACAACTAAAAGTAAAAGTAATACCGTAACAATTCGAATGAAAAGCTGATCGCCTACATCTCCAAATTGTTGCGCATACACTTGGTTAACGGTAGTAGGTATTGCTGATACGATACCAGCAAAGATGAGAATTGAAATACCGTTTCCGACCCCTTTAGCTGTAATTTGCTCACCTAACCACATTAAAAAAGCTGTACCTGCTGTTAGTACTAGGGCAATTAATAAATAGGTTCCGACACTTGGATTCGCAATTAAAAGCCCACCAGATAGGTTATTAAAACCATATGACATTCCGAGTGCTTGAATGAATCCTAAAACAATTGTGAAATAACGAGTAAACTGTGCTAACTTTCGACGTCCAACTTCACCTTGCTTAGACCATTCCGTAAACTTCGGAACGACATCCATTTGCAATAATTGAATGATGATCGAAGCCGTAATGTACGGCATGATACCCATGGCGAAGATTGAGAAGTTCTGCAATGCTCCACCACCGAATACATTTAGCACACCGAATACGTTAAGTTCATCCTGTGCCTTTAACACATCTGTATTTACGCTTGGCACAGGAATGAACGTTCCAATGCGGAACACAATCAGCATTAAAAGGGTGAATAGGATTTTATTTCTTATATCACCCACGCGCATAAAATTGGAGATTGTCTTAAACATTAGATCACCTCAGCAGTACCGCCAGCAGCTTCAATTGCTTCTTTAGCAGAGGAAGAGAATTTATTAGCTTTAACAGTTAACTTCTTCTCTAACTTACCGTCTCCTAAAATCTTGATTCCAGCGTTAAGCTTGCTTACAACACCAGTTTCTAAAAGAAGCTCTGGAGTTACCTCTGTTCCATCTTCAAAACGGTTAAGTTTTGTTAAGTTCACTATTGCGTACTCTTTACGGTTGATGTTTGTGAATCCACGCTTCGGTAAACGACGGAATAAAGGAGTTTGACCACCTTCAAAACCTGGGCGTACGCCGCCACCAGAACGAGAGTTTTGACCTTTTTGGCCACGACCAGCTGTTTTACCGTTACCAGAACCAATACCACGTCCAACTCGGTTACGTTTCTTACGTGAACCTTCTGCTGGTTGCAATTCATGAAGTTTCATCCTCGGGACACCTCCTTAAGCTATAAAGATTCGATTATTGTTCGTCAACTTTCACTAAGTGAGCAACTTTATTGATCATACCGCGAATCGCAGGATTGTCGTCATGAACAACAGTTTGATTTAATTTGCGTAAACCAAGAGTTTTAACTGTTACACGTTGGTCTTCAGGGCGACCAATTACGCTGCGAGTGAGGGTAATTGCTAATTTTTTCGCCATAGTATTTCCCTCCTTATCCTAACAGTTCCTCTACTGATTTTCCACGAAGTTTAGCTACATCTTCAGCTCTCTTAAGTTGCTTTAAGCCATCGATAGTAGCACGGATCATGTTAATAGGAGTGTTAGAACCTAATGATTTAGATAAGATATCTTGAACTCCTGCTAACTCTAATACCGCACGAACAGGACCTCCAGCGATAACCCCTGTACCTTCAGAAGCAGGTTTAATTAAGATTTCTCCTGCACCGAAGTGACCGATTACTTCGTGTGGAATTGTCGTACCAACCATAGGTACTTCAACTAAGTTTTTCTTCGCATCTTCGATTGCTTTGCGAATTGCATCCGGTACCTCTTGAGCTTTACCAGTACCGAAACCTACATGACCGTTCTTATCACCTACAACTACAAGAGCAGCAAAACGGAAACGACGACCACCTTTTACTACTTTTGCAACGCGGTTAACGGTAACAACACGTTCTTCAAGTTCAAGTTTGCTTGGATCAATGCGACGCATATTCTCTGTCCCTCCTTTTTCAATTAGAATTTAAGTCCAGCTTCACGAGCAGCGTCTGCTAATGCTTTAACACGACCATGATATAAGTAACCACCGCGGTCAAATACTACATTAGAAACACCTTTTTCTAACGCACGTTTCGCAACAAGCTCTCCAACCTTAGTAGCAGCTTCTACATTACCAGTAGCTTCTAAACCGATCTCTTTATCTAATGTAGACGCACTAGCGATTGTTGCATGATTTACATCATCGATAAGTTGAGCGTAAATGTGCTTGTTAGAACGGTATACATTTAAACGTGGACGAGTAGCTGTTCCAAATAACTTAGAACGTACACGTGCATGACGTTTTTTACGAACCGCATTTTTGCTTGGTTTTGTAATCATCTACGTCACTCCTTTCTAAACGTCTAAGCGACATTACTTAGCAGTTTTACCTTCTTTACGACGTACATATTCGCCTTCGTAACGGATACCTTTACCTTTGTATGGCTCAGGTGGACGTACCGCACGGATGTTGGCAGCAACAGCTCCAACGCGCTCTTTGTTCGTACCTTTAACAACAACTTTTGTTTGAGAAGGTACATCGATTTCGATTCCTTCTTCAGGCTCGATCTCAACTGGGTGAGAGTAACCTACGTTAAGTACAAGTTTCTTACCAGATTTAGAAGCACGGTAACCGACACCGATTAATTCTAAACCTCTTTCATAACCTTTTGATACACCCTCAACCATGTTTCCTAAAAGACTACGAGTTGTACCGTGAAGAGCACGGTGCTCCTTGTTGTCAGTTGGACGGTTAACTGTTAATACGTTTTCTTCAACTTTGATTTCCATGTCAGGATGGAACGTACGAGTTAATTCACCTTTAGGTCCTTTTACAGTTACAGTATTTCCGTTCATTGTAACTGTAACGCCTGCAGGAATTTCTAATGGTTTCTTACCTACACGAGACATATATTACACCTCCATTCGTTATCAATTGATTACCAAACGTATGCTAATACTTCTCCACCAGTTTGCTTCGCACGAGCTTCTTTGTCAGTTAAAACGCCTTGAGAAGTAGAAACGATCGCAATACCTAAACCGTTAAGTACGCGTGGTACTTCGTCAGCTTTAGCGTAAACGCGAAGACCTGGTTTACTAATACGTTTAAGACCAGTAATAACACGCTCGTTATTTGGACCGTATTTTAAGAAAATACGTAAGATACCTTGTTTGTTGTCCTCGATGAATTCAACGTCACGAATGAAACCTTCACGCTTTAAAATTTCAGCAACTTCACGTTTGATTTTGGAAGCAGGAACTTCCAGTTTCTCATGACGCACCATGTTCGCATTACGAATGCGAGTAAGCATATCTGCAATTGGATCTGTCATAACCATTAAAATAACCTCCTTCCCTATCTTGGGTATTACCAACTAGCTTTTTTAACGCCTGGGATTTGACCTTTATATGCAAGTTCACGGAAACAAATACGGCAAAGTTTAAATTTACGGATTACAGAATGTGGACGTCCGCAACGCTCACAACGTGTGTACTCACGTACTTTAAACTTTTGCGTGCGCTTTTGCTTCGCAATCATTGATTTTTTAGCCACGTTTTCGCCTCCCTCTTTAATAGCGATTATTTTTGGAATGGCATGCCGAACTGAGTTAATAACTCACGAGCTTCTTCATCAGTGTTTGCAGTTGTAACGATAACAATGTCCATACCACGAACTTTGTTAACTTTATCGTAATCAATCTCTGGGAAGATTAATTGCTCTTTAACACCAAGAGTGTAGTTTCCGCGGCCGTCGAAAGACTTTTTAGAAATTCCACGGAAGTCACGTACACGTGGTAAAGAAACAGAGATTAATTTATCAAGGAACTCATACATGCGCTCACCACGAAGAGTTACTTTACAACCGATTGGCATACCTTCACGAAGACGGAAGCCTGCGATAGATTTTTTCGCACGAGTAACCATTGGTTTTTGACCTGAGATCAGCGTTAATTCCTCAACAGCGTTATCAAGTGCTTTTGAGTTTTGAACAGCGTCACCCACACCCATGTTGATTACGATTTTTTCAAGCTTAGGAACTTGCATCACTGATTTATAGTTAAACTTGCCCATTAGAGCAGGTGTAATTTCTTTATTGAACTTTTCTTTTAGGCGGTTCATGTGATAGACCTCCCTTCCTTAACTACTATTTATCTAAAATTTCACCAGATTTTTTTGCAACACGTACCTTTTTGCCGTCAACCACTTGGAAACCAACGCGTGTAGGCTCACCTGTCTTAGGATCTAACGGCATTACATTTGATACATGGATAGGCGCCTCTTGGCTGATGATTCCACCTTGAGGGTTTACTTGAGAAGGCTTAGAGTGCTTTTTCACAATGTTCACACCTTCAACAAGTACACGGTCTTTTTTAGGATAAGCTTCAAGGATCACACCTTGTTTACCTTTATCCTTACCAGAGATAACCATTACCTTGTCACCTTTTTTTACATGCATCCTTATCGCACCTCCTTAGCAAGGCTTTTCATATATTAAAGAACTTCTGGAGCTAAAGAAACAATTTTCATAAAGTTGTTATCACGTAATTCACGAGCAACTGGTCCGAAAATACGAGTTCCACGAGGGCTCTTGTCATCACGGATAATTACACATGCGTTTTCGTCGAAACGGATGTAAGAACCATCTGCACGGCGAACACCACGCTTAGTACGTACGATAACGGCTTTTACAACGTCACCTTTTTTAACAACGCCTCCTGGTGTTGCTTGTTTAACCGTACCTACAATGATATCACCGATATTAGCAGTTTTACGACCAGATCCGCCAAGAACTTTAATTGTTAATAGTTCACGTGCACCAGAGTTGTCTGCAACTTTTAAACGAGATTCTTGTTGAATCATGTTCGAGTACCTCCCTTCGGAATTGTTTAATCCGAACTAAATTAGATAATAATAGCTTCTTCTACGATTTCCACTAAGCGGAAACGTTTAGTAGCTGAAAGTGGGCGAGTTTCCATGATACGTACGATGTCGCCAACTTTTGCTTGGTTCATTTCGTCATGCGCTTTGAACTTTTTAGAGTACTTTACGCGCTTACCGTATAATGGATGCTTTTTATAGGTTTCAACAAGAACAGTGATCGTCTTATCCATTTTGTCAGAAACAACACGACCTGTGTAAACTTTGCGGTTGTTACGTTCACTCATTCCGTAAACCTCCTCTCTCTATATTAGTTTTGAGCAGCGATCTCTCTTTCACGAATAACAGTCTTCATACGAGCGATAGCCTTACGTACTTCACGGATACGAGCAGTGTTTTCAAGTTGTCCTGTCGCTAATTGGAAGCGTAAGTTAAACAACTCTTCTTTTAAAGACTTAACTTTTTGTTCAATTTCGGCAGTGGTTAGATCACGGATTTCATTAGCTTTCATTCGATTCACCACCAATTTCTTCACGTTTTACGAACTTAGTTTTGATTGGTAACTTATGAGACGCTAGACGTAAAGCTTCACGTGCTACTTCTTCAGATACGCCCGCGATTTCGAACATAACTTTACCAGGTTTTACAACTGCTACCCATCCTTCTGGAGCACCTTTACCGGAACCCATGCGGACTTCTAGAGGTTTTGCAGTGTATGGTTTGTCAGGGAAAATTTTGATCCATACTTTACCGCCACGTTTCATGTAACGAGTCATCGCAATACGAGCTGCCTCGATTTGACGGTTAGTAATCCATGCAGGCTCAAGAGCCTGGATACCGTATTCACCAAAATGTACTTCAGTACCGCCTTTAGCGCGACCTTGAAGGCTTGCGCGATGTTGACGACGATACTTAACGCGTTTCGGCATTAACATAATTATTTTCCTCCTTCCTCATTTTTCTTCTTTGTAGGAAGAACCTCACCACGATAGATCCAAACTTTAATTCCTAATTTACCGTAAGTAGTATCTGCTTCAGCAGTACCGTAGTCGATGTCAGCACGTAAAGTGTGAAGAGGTACAGTACCTTCGCTGTAATGCTCAGCACGAGCGATGTCAGCTCCACCTAAACGACCAGATACCATTGTTTTGATACCTTTCGCACCAGCACGCATAGCACGTTGAATAGCTTGCTTTTGAACGCGGCGGAAAGATGCACGGTTTTCTAATTGACGAGCAATATTTTCAGCAACTAATGTTGCATCTAAATCTGCTTTCTTGATTTCTAAAATGTTGATGTGTACACGTTTGCCAGTTAATTGGTTTAAAGATTTACGAAGTGCTTCAACTTCCGTACCACCTTTACCAATTACCATACCTGGCTTCGCAGTGTGGATCGTAATGTTTACACGGTTAGCAGCACGCTCGATTTCTACTTTAGATACAGAAGCGTCGCTTAAACGTTTGCTGATGTATTCACGAATTTTAAGGTCTTCATGAAGAAGATCTGCATAGTCCTTGTCAGCATACCATTTAGATTCCCAATCACGAATAACCCCGATTCGAAGACCGACTGGATTTACCTTTTGACCCACTGATTATCCCTCCTTTTTTTCTGATACAACGATTGTGATGTGGCTCGTACGTTTGTTGATTTGGCTAGCACGACCCATTGCACGTGGACGGAAACGTTTTAACGTTGGTCCTTCGTTTACATATGCTTCTGCTACAACTAAGTTGTTAGCGTCCATTTCATAGTTATGCTCTGCGTTTGCAACTGCAGATTTTAATACTTTCTCGATAATTGGAGAAGCAGCTTTTGGAGTGTGACGAAGAATTGCTACTGCTTCACCTACTTGCTTTCCTCGAATTAAGTCAATGACTAAACGAGCTTTACGAGGAGCAATTCGTACTGTTCTAGCAACAGCTTTAGCTTGCATTTAAAGGCCTCCTCTCATTAACGTCTTGTTTTTTTGTCATCACTTGCGTGACCTTTGTAAGTACGAGTTGGTGCGAATTCGCCTAACTTATGACCAACCATATCTTCTGTTACATATACAGGAACGTGTTTACGTCCATCATATACCGCAATTGTATGACCAATAAAAGATGGGAAAATTGTTGAACGACGAGACCAAGTTTTAACAACTTGCTTGCTATCCGTTTCGTTTAGCTTCTCAATCTTTTTCATTAAATGCTCATCGCAGAATGGTCCTTTTTTTAAGCTGCGAGCCATAATGTTACCTCCCTTCGTGATTGCGCTACGGTTCTAGCGAACCGTAGGACAACCCCGTTATTTTTTACGACGACGTACGATAAATTTATCAGATTTGTTTTTCTTCTTACGAGTTTTGTAACCAAGAGTTGGTTTACCCCATGGAGTCATAGGTGACTTACGTCCGATAGGAGCACGTCCTTCACCACCACCATGTGGATGGTCGTTAGGGTTCATAACAGATCCACGAACTGTAGGGCGTTTACCTAACCAGCGAGAACGACCTGCTTTACCAATGTTGATAAGTTCGTGTTGCTCGTTACCTACTTGACCTACAGTTGCACGGCAAGCTGCTAAGATCATACGAACTTCACCAGAAGTTAAACGTACTAATACGTATTTACCTTCTTTACCAAGTACTTGAGCAGAAGTACCTGCAGAACGAACTAACTGTCCACCCTTACCAGGCTTAAGCTCAATGTTATGGATTACCGTACCTACTGGAATGTTAGCAAGTGGAAGTGCGTTACCTACTTTAATGTCTGCTTCAGGACCAGACATAACTTCCATACCTACTTGTAAACCTTTAGGAGCGATGATGTAACGTTTTTCACCATCAACGTAGTTAATTAATGCAATGTTTGCAGAACGGTTTGGATCGTACTCGATTGTAGCAACGCGTCCTGGTATACCGTCTTTATTGCGCTTGAAGTCAATAATACGATATTGGCGCTTATGACCGCCGCCTTGATGACGAACAGTTAATTTACCTTGGTTGTTACGACCAGCTTTCTTGTTTAACGGCGCAAGCAATGACTTTTCTGGTTTGTCAGTTGTGATTTCAGCGAAATCAGATACTGTCATACCACGACGACCGTTAGTAGTTGGTTTGTACTTTTTAATCGCCATCTTAGTTTCCCTCCTTCACTTTTAAGAATTAAGCTTCGAACAATTCGATTTCTTTGCTATCAGCTGTTAACTTAACAACTGCTTTTTTACGACGATTTGTTAAACCGCTGAAACGTCCAACGCGCTTGAATTTACCTTTGTAGTTCATGATGTTAACTTTTTCTACTTTTACACCGAAGATTTGCTCTACAGCATCTTTAACTTCAGTTTTGTTAGCTTTAACATCAACTTCAAACGTGTATTTCTTTTCAGCTACTAAATCCATAGAACGTTCAGTGATTACGGGGCGCTTAATAATATCACGAGGATCTTTCATTATGCAAGCACCTCCTCTACTTTTTCCACCGCAGCTTTAGTGATCACTAGCTTATCATGGTTAAGTACATCTAAAACATTGATGCCAGCAGCTGTTACTACTTCAACACCAGGGATGTTGCGCGCAGATAAAGCAACTGCTTCGTTAAGGTCAGCTGTTACGATAAGAGCTTTCTTTTCTACTGAAAGGCCTTTTAAGATGCTAACCATTTCTTTTGTTTTTGGAGCTTCTAAAGTTAAGTCCTCTAATACAACAATGTTGTTTTCAAGTACTTTCGTAGATAAAGCAGATTTCACTGCTAAACGGCGTACTTTTTTAGGTAATTTGTAAGCGTAGCTGCGAGGTGTTGGACCAAATACAGTTCCGCCTCCACGCCATTGAGGTGAACGGATTGATCCGTGACGTGCACGACCAGTACCTTTTTGACGCCAAGGTTTGCGACCTCCGCCACTTACTTCAGAACGATTTTTAACTTTGTGAGTTCCTTGACGTAAGGAAGCTCTTTGCATAACTACAGCTTCGAATAATACGTGCTTATTAGGTTCGATACCAAAAACAGAATCGTTTAATTCGATTTCTCCAACTGTAGATCCGTTTTGGTTATATAATGCAACTTTTGGCATTATGTTTTCCTCCTTTCTTAGAAAAATTAGTTAGCTTTTACAGCAGCTTTAACTTCGATTAACGCTTTTTTAGGTCCAGGTACGTTACCTTTCACTAAAAGTAAGTTGCGTTCTACATCAACTTTTACGATCTCAAGGTTTTGAACTGTTACGCGCTCTCCACCCATACGACCAGGTAATGCTTTAGATTTGAATACACGGTTTGGAGCAACAGGTCCCATTGAACCAGGGCGACGATGATAACGAGAACCGTGAGACATAGGTCCGCGAGATTGTCCGTGACGCTTAATCGCACCTTGGAATCCTTTACCTTTTGATACTCCAGTTACATCTACGATATCTCCTGCAGAGAAAATATCAACTTTGACTTCTTGACCAACTTCGTACTCAGATACGTTCGCACCGCGAACTTCGCGAATGAAGCGCTTAGGTGCAGTATCCGCTTTTGCAACATGACCTTTTTCAGGCTTGTTAGCTAACTTCTCACGCTTGTCTTCAAAACCGATTTGAATAGCTTCATAACCGTCAGTTTCGTTAGTTTTCACTTGAAGAACTACGTTTGGAGTAGCTTCAATTACTGTTACAGGAATTAAATCACCGTTCTCAGCGAATACTTGCGTCATACCAATTTTTCTTCCTAAGATTCCTTTGGCCATGAGTCACACCTCCTAAAAAATTAATCTTCTATTTTAAATTAAAGTTTGATTTCGATGTCTACGCCTGATGGCAAGTCTAAACGCATTAACGCATCAACTGTTTGTGGAGTTGGGTTAACGATGTCGATTAGACGCTTGTGCGTACGCATTTCGAACTGCTCACGAGAATCTTTGTATTTGTGTACCGCACGAAGAATCGTGTAAACAGACTTTTCTGTTGGTAATGGGATTGGACCAGAAACATTAGCACCAGAACGTTTAGCTGTTTCTACGATCTTTTCAGCAGATTGATCAAGGATTCTGTGATCATAAGCTTTTAAACGAATACGAATTTTTTGTTTTGCCATTATTTTCCCTCCTTTTCGCCTACTTGAGATAGACAGTTCTCCGTGAGAATTTCCCACACACTCGCCATGGCAAAGCGGCCGGGTGTGTCAGCAACCTCCCACTTCATCGCAGTCAAAGACCAACATTAAATATTATATAGGAAAATGCCTGTGGATGCAAGGGAAATATAGAATTTCCTAATCCACAACACACTTTTTTTATTATACATCTCACTATACGTCATTTCAAGGTGTATTTAAGCTCTTATCATATTCAGAAAACTTAATTGATTTTATCTACGTTACGAATCTTAATATCAAAGAATAGAAGAAGATGCATATATAATAGAAGAAACTCGGACCCCAATGATTAATTGGAGAGAAGATTGAGAACCTAGAGCGAATTTGAAAGCATAAGAAACATACATTACACTCACACCCCGGACATGAAAATTTATTCTCCCCGAGGTTTCCTTTCTACCATCTACCTATCATGATCGATCATTCAGCTCATAGGTAATTTTTATTTTCACAGAAAAAGCGCAAGCGCAAGTCCTTAGGCGAAGGGCGTTGAAGGTTGAAGGACCTGCGAGGAGGCTTCCGTCACCACAGCAGGGCCGAAGCGACCCGAGCTGATGGCGCTTGGAGCTAGACACCAAAAAACTCTAAAGAGAATACTTTAACACTTTTATGAACTTAATCTTTCTGTAACAATAAAAAAAAGCGAGTCGTAAAGACTCGCTTTTTAATAAATCACTATTACTCAGTGATTGAAGCTACTACGCCGGCACCTACAGTACGTCCACCCTCACGGATAGAGAACTTAGTACCTTCTTCAATCGCGATTGGAGCGATAAGTTCTACAGTCATTTCAACGTTATCTCCAGGCATAACCATTTCTACGCCTTCTGGTAAAGTGATGATACCAGTTACGTCAGTTGTACGGAAGTAGAACTGTGGACGGTAGTTAGAGAAGAATGGAGTGTGACGTCCACCTTCTTCTTTAGAAAGAACGTAAACCTCAGCTTTGAACTTTTTGTGAGGTGTGATTGAACCAGGCTTAGCTAATACTTGTCCACGCTCGATTTCGTCACGTGCTACACCACGAAGAAGCGCACCGATGTTGTCACCAGCTTCAGCGTAGTCAAGAAGCTTACGGAACATTTCTACACCTGTTACAGTTGTTTTAGCTGGCTCTTCAGAAAGACCGATGATCTCTACTTCGTCACCAACTTTTACTACTCCACGCTCTACGCGACCAGTAGCAACTGTACCACGACCAGTGATAGAGAATACGTCCTCAACTGGCATCATGAATGGTTTTTCAGTGTCACGCTCTGGAGTTGGGATGTACTCGTCAACAGCAGCCATAAGCTCGATGATTTTTTCTTCCCACTCAGCTTCTCCTTCAAGAGCTTTAAGAGCAGAACCTTTGATTACTGGTACATCGTCACCAGGGAAGTCGTACTCAGAAAGAAGGTCACGTACTTCCATTTCTACTAATTCTAATAATTCTTCATCGTCAACCATGTCGCATTTGTTTAAGAATACAACGATGTAAGGTACACCTACCTGACGAGAAAGAAGGATGTGCTCACGAGTTTGTGGCATTGGACCGTCAGCAGCAGATACTACAAGGATCGCACCGTCCATTTGCGCAGCACCAGTGATCATGTTTTTAACGTAGTCAGCGTGTCCTGGGCAGTCAACGTGTGCATAGTGACGGTTGTCAGTTTCGTACTCAACGTGTGCAGTAGAGATTGTGATACCACGCTCACGCTCTTCTGGAGCACCGTCGATTTGATCGTATGCACGAGCTTCAGCCTTACCAGATTTAGCAAGAACTGTAGTGATCGCAGCAGTTAAAGTAGTTTTACCATGGTCAACGTGACCGATTGTTCCAATATTCGCATGTGGTTTAGAACGGTCGAATTTTTCTTTAGCCATTCTGAGTTCCTCCTTAAGAGTTTTTAGATAAGTATAGGTAATAGAAAGCGGAACAGCAGCCCCACTTTCTAGTCTCACATAAGTAGTTATACTTGATTAAAGGTGTAAAATCAATTATTCACCTTTATTTTTTTTAATAATTTCCTCTGAGATGTTTTTCGGTACTTCTTCATAGTGGTCAAAATGCATAGTGAATGTTCCGCGTCCTTGAGTGTTAGAACGTAACGCAGTTGCGTAACCAAACATTTCAGAAAGTGGAACCATAGCTTTAACAACTTGTGCATTACCACGAGCTTCCATACCTTCTACACGTCCACGACGTGAAGTAACATCACCCATGATGTCTCCCATGTATTCTTCTGGGATAACAACTTCAACTTTCATGATTGGCTCAAGTAACACAGGGTTACATTTAGATACAGCATTCTTAAGAGCTAAAGACGCTGCAACTTTGAAGGCCATTTCACTTGAGTCTACATCATGGTAAGATCCGTCGAATAATTTCGCTTTAACGTCGATTAATGGGTATCCAGCAAGAACACCATTTTGCATAGCGTCTTCTAGACCAGCTTGAACTGCTGGGATGTACTCACGTGGTACAACACCACCGACAATAGCGTTTTCGAATTCGAATCCTTTACCTTCTTCGTTTGGAGAGAATTCGATCCAAACGTGACCGAACTGTCCGCGTCCACCAGACTGACGTACGAACTTACCTTCAACCTGTGCAGATTGACGGAATGTTTCACGGTACGCAACCTGAGGAGCACCTACGTTAGCTTCTACTTTGAACTCACGTTTCATACGGTCAACGATGATGTCTAAGTGTAACTCACCCATACCCGCAATGATTGTTTGTCCAGTTTCTGCATCAGTATGTGCACGGAAAGTTGGATCCTCTTCAGAAAGTTTTTGTAAAGCTGTAGACATTTTGTCTTGGTCAGCTTTAGATTTAGGCTCGATAGCAACAGAGATAACTGGCTCAGGGAACTCCATAGACTCTAAGATAACTTGGTTCTTTTCGTCACAAAGAGTATCACCAGTTGTTGTATCTTTTAAACCTACTGCAGCAGCAATATCACCAGAGTAAACTACAGGAATTTCCTCACGGTGGTTTGCGTGCATTTGTAGGATACGACCTACACGCTCGCGTTTACCTTTCGTTGAGTTCACAACGTATGAACCAGAGTTCAATGTACCAGAGTAAACACGGAAGAATGTTAACTTACCAACATAAGGGTCAGTCATTACTTTGAACGCTAACGCTGAGAATGGCTCGTCATCGCTAGACTTACGAACAACTTCCTCTTCTGTGTCAGGGATGATACCTTTAATTGCAGGTACATCAGTTGGAGCTGGTAAGTAATCTAATACAGCATCTAGCATTAACTGAACACCTTTGTTCTTGAAGGCAGAACCACAAAGAACAGGGTAGAACTCTACGTTACAAGTACCTTTACGGATCGCAGCTTTAATCTCTTCGATTGTAAGCTCTTCACCGTCTAAATACTTCATCATAAGTTCTTCGTCAAGTTCAGCTACTGCTTCAATTAATGAAGAACGTAACTCTTCAGCTTGCTCTTTGTATTCCTCAGGAATTTCACGAGCATCTGCACGAGTTCCTAAATCATCTTCGTAGAAATAAGCTTTCATTTCTACTAAGTCGATGATTCCTTCGAATTGATCTTCAGCACCGATAGGTAACTGAATTGCATGAGCATTTGCTTCTAAGCGCTCATGAAGAGTTTTTACAGAGTATAAGAAGTCTGCCCCGATTTTATCCATTTTGTTAACGAATACAACACGAGGAACTCCATAAGTTGTCGCTTGGCGCCAAACCGTTTCAGTTTGTGGTTCTACACCAGACTGCGCGTCTAATACAGCTACAGCACCGTCTAAGACGCGAAGAGAGCGCTCAACCTCTACTGTAAAGTCTACGTGTCCAGGAGTATCAATGATGTTGATACGGTAACCTTTCCACTGAGCAGTTGTTGCAGCAGACGTGATTGTGATACCACGTTCTTGCTCCTGCTCCATCCAGTCCATTTGTGAAGCTCCTTCATGAGTTTCACCAATTTTGTGAATACGACCAGTGTAGAACAAGATACGCTCAGTAGTCGTAGTTTTACCAGCATCGATGTGAGCCATGATACCGATGTTGCGAGTTTTTTCTAAGGAGAACTCTCTTGCCATTGGGTATTTCTCCTTCCTTATATGAATATTGGTTTATTAATAACTAAGAAATTACCAACGATAGTGAGCGAATGCTTTGTTCGCTTCTGCCATCTTGTGAGTGTCTTCACGCTTCTTAACAGATGCACCAGTGTTGTTAGCTGCATCAAGAATTTCGTTAGCTAAGCGCTCTTCCATCGTTTTTTCACCACGAAGACGAGCGTAGTTAACTAACCAACGAAGACCTAAAGTAGTACGACGGTCTGGACGCACTTCTACAGGCACTTGGTAGTTTGCACCACCAACACGACGTGCGCGCACCTCAAGAACTGGCATAATGTTTTTAAGTGCTTGTTCAAACACTTCCATTGGATCATTGCCAGTGCGGTCTTTTACAATATCGAATGCATTGTAAAGAATTTTTTGTGCAGTTTGTCTTTTACCGTCAATCATAATCTTGTTGATTAAGCGAGTAACTAATTTTGAGTTATAAATCGGATCTGGTAATACATCACGTTTAGCAACAGAACCTTTACGTGGCATAGTATGTGCCTCCCTTCATACTGTAATTCTTTTATGCTAGAATTTCAATTATTTTTTAGGACGTTTTGTACCGTATTTAGAACGGCCTTGTTTACGGTTTTCAACACCAGCCGTATCTAACGCACCACGAACGATGTGGTAACGTACCCCTGGTAAGTCTTTTACACGTCCACCACGGATTAATACAACGCTATGCTCTTGTAAGTTGTGTCCGATACCAGGAATGTAAGCTGTTACCTCAATTCCGTTTGTTAAACGAACACGAGCATATTTACGAAGCGCTGAGTTCGGCTTCTTTGGTGTCATTGTACCAACACGAGTACAAACACCGCGTTTTTGTGGTGAAGATACGTTAGTGTGCTCTTTTTTGAAGCTGTTGTATCCTTTGTTTAACGCTGGAGACTTAGATTTTTCAATTTTACGAGTACGTCCCTTACGAACTAATTGGTTAATAGTTGGCATGTAAATTTCCTCCCTTCATGCTGTTTTTAAGACCACACATCCAGGTGGTTCATCTTTTGGCAAAAAACAAAGTTTTTGTAGAATGGTCTACAAAAACCATTGTTCACTTTATTATGGCTACAGCAGCTGCTCCCACTTCAATGCCACAAGCTTTTCCAAGCTTCTTCATTGAATCAACCTTTGTTAAAGGAACTTGCTTTTGCTCTGCTATTTGAATAACTTTCATCGTTACTCTTGGATCAGCATCTTGTGCAACAATTACTTCCTTTACTGGTTGTGTCTTGAGTGCTTTTGCTGTTTGCTTTGTACCAACAATAATATTTTCAGCCTGTGATACTTTTTCATAAGACATTTGTTGATATCCTCCAAAGTAACAGGTGTAATCTTGAGCACCTTGATTATATTAACATTATAAGGTGATGGATGTCAACTAAATGTCGAATTTTTATCTAAAAACATTTAGTTGCATCCATCTAATTTTTTATCGTTTGCTCACAAATTAGTCAATCGTTACAGGCTCATCTGTTACTTGAACTTTTGATACTGGTTTTGCTTTTCGATAACGTTGCATACCTGTACCAGCTGGAACAAGCTTACCGATGATAACATTTTCTTTCAAGCCGAGTAACTCATCACGTTTTCCTTTAATCGCTGCATCTGTAAGAACACGAGTCGTTTCTTGGAAGGAAGCAGCTGATAAGAAGGATTCCGTTTCAAGTGAAGCCTTCGTAATACCAAGTAATACAGGGCGTCCAGTCGCTGGGCGTTTACCTTCAAGAAGAACCTTCTTGTTCGCATCTGTAAACTGATGAATATCAAGAAGTGTTCCAGGTAATACGTCCGTATCTCCCGGATCAATGACACGTACTTTACGTAACATTTGGCGAACCATTACTTCGATATGCTTATCGCCAATTTCTACCCCTTGCATACGGTATACTTTCTGAACTTCACGCAGTAAGTATTCTTGAACAGCTAGAATATCTTTTACTTTTAACAATTCTTTCGGATCGATTGAACCTTCTGTAATCTCTTGTCCACGCTCAACTTTATCGCCTTTTGCTACTTTCAGACGAGCGTTGTAAGGAGCTGTGTATGTGCGAGTTTCCACTTCTCCCTGCACGACAATTTCTTGTTGTTTGTCACGTACTTCATTAATTTCCATGACATAACCATCGATTTCCGAAATGATCGCTTGACCTTTTGGATTACGTGCTTCGAATAACTCTTGAACACGCGGTAAACCTTGTGTGATGTCGTCTCCTGCAACCCCACCTGTATGGAACGTACGCATCGTTAACTGAGTTCCTGGTTCACCGATTGATTGGGCAGCGATGATTCCAACAGCTTCTCCAACTTCAACCTCTGAACCTGTCGCTAAGTTGCGACCGTAACATTTCTTACATACACCGTGGCGTGTGTTACAAGCAAACGCAGAACGAATCCAAACTTCTTCAATACCAGCTTCAATGATTGTTGTTGCGATATCTTCAGTAATTAATTCGTTCTCATTAACGATTGCTTCACCCGTCTCAGGATGTTTCACCGTACGACGTGCATAACGACCGATAATACGCTCATCAAGCTTTTCGATAACTTCCGTACCTTCTTTAATCGCTTTAGCTAAGATACCACGGTCTGTTCCACAGTCTTCTTCTCGGATGATCACATCTTGAGCAACGTCTACAAGACGACGTGTTAAGTAACCAGAGTCAGCTGTCTTTAAGGCTGTATCTGCAAGTCCTTTACGCGCACCGTGTGTAGAGATGAAGTATTCTAATACCGTTAATCCTTCACGGAAACTTGATTTGATTGGTAACTCGATGATACGACCAGCCGGGTTGGCCATTAGTCCACGCATACCCGCAAGCTGTGTAAAGTTCGATGCGTTACCACGGGCACCAGAGTCACTCATCATGAAGATTGGGTTCGTCTTATCTAAGGACTTCATTAGCTTGCTTTGGATTGTATCCTTCGCAGCACTCCAGATAGAGATAACTCGGTCATAACGCTCATCTTCTGTGATAAGACCACGTCTGAATTGCTTCATCACGTTATCTACTTTAGCTTGAGCTTCTTTTAAGATTTCTTCTTTTTCACCTAATACTACGATGTCTGATACACCGATTGTAATACCAGCTTTTGTCGAGTACTTGAATCCTAAGTCTTTTAGGCGATCAAGCATCTTAGAAGTTTCAGTAATATGGAATCGCTTGAACACTTCCGCGATGATTTTACCAAGGATTCCTTTCTTAAACGGAAGAACAATCTCTTGCTCTTTAATATATTCTGCTACATTAACTGTCGGATCAACAAAATACTTCTCAGGTGTTTTCTCCTGAATGTTTTCTGTTGTAGGTTCGTTAATGTATGGGAATGATTTTGGTAAGATCTCGTTAAAGATTAACTTACCAACAGTTGTAATTAAAAGCTTTTTGTTTTGTTCTTCTGTAAATGTTTCATTATTTAAAGAAGAAGCTTGAATTGCTACACGTGTGTGTAGATGCACATAACCATTTTGGTATGCGATAAGTGCTTCATTCGTATCTTTAAAGATCTTACCTTCTCCAACTGCACCATCACGCTCTAACGTTAAGTAGTAGTTACCTAATACCATGTCCTGGGAAGGTGTAACAACTGGCTTTCCATCTTTCGGGTTTAAGATGTTTTGAGCTGCTAACATTAAGATACGCGCTTCTGCTTGAGCTTCTGCTGAAAGCGGTACGTGAACAGCCATTTGGTCACCGTCGAAGTCTGCGTTATACGCTGTACATACAAGTGGATGTAAGCGGATGGCACGACCTTCAACAAGTGTTGGTTCAAACGCCTGAATACCAAGTCTGTGTAGAGTAGGGGCACGGTTAAGTAATACAGGGTGCTCTTTAATAACCTCTTCTAACACATCCCAAACTTCAGGATGAACACGTTCGATCTTACGTTTTGCACTCTTAATATTGTGAGCTAGTCCTTTTTCTACTAACTCTTTCATAACAAACGGCTTGAATAATTCAAGTGCCATTTCTTTTGGTAGACCGCATTGGTACATCTTTAAGTTCGGACCAACTACGATTACGGAACGTCCAGAGTAGTCTACACGTTTACCTAATAAGTTTTGGCGGAAACGACCTTGCTTACCTTTTAACATATGAGATAAGGATTTTAGTGGTCGATTTCCTGGTCCAGTTACTGGACGTCCACGGCGTCCGTTATCAATTAAAGCATCTACTGCTTCTTGTAACATACGCTTTTCGTTTTGTACGATGATGCTTGGTGCACCAAGGTCTAATAAACGTTTTAAGCGGTTGTTACGGTTAATAACACGACGGTATAAGTCATTTAAGTCAGAAGTTGCGAAGCGTCCACCGTCTAATTGAACCATTGGACGTAATTCTGGTGGAATGACTGGTAGTACATCGAGAATCATCCAAGAAGGTTCATTCCCTGAGTTTCTGAATGCTTCGATAACTTCTAAACGTTTAATTGCTCTTGTACGACGCTGCCCTTGAGACGACTTAAGCTCCTCTTTTAAAAGGTCTACTTCTTTATCTAGGTCAATGTCTTCAAGAAGTTTTTTAATCGCTTCAGCACCCATTGATGCTTGGAATGTATTTCCGTATTTCTCACGATACGTACGGTATTCCTTTTCTGAAAGAAGCTGCTTCTTCTCTAATGGTGTATCACCAGTATCTGTTACAACGTAAGAAGCAAAGTAAATAACTTCTTCTAGTGCACGAGGAGACATATCAAGAACTAGTCCCATGCGGCTCGGAATCCCTTTGAAATACCAAATGTGAGAGACAGGGGCAGCAAGCTCAATGTGCCCCATACGCTCACGGCGAACTTTTGCGCGTGTTACTTCAACTCCACAACGGTCACACACTACACCTTTGTAGCGTACACGCTTATATTTACCACAATGACATTCCCAGTCTTTCGTTGGACCGAAGATTCGCTCACAGAAAAGACCGTCTTTTTCAGGTTTTAAAGTACGATAGTTAATCGTTTCTGGCTTTTTAACTTCACCATATGACCAAGAACGGATTTTATCCGGTGAAGCAAGACCGATGTTCATATATTCAAAGTTATTTACATCTAGCAAGGGGCCTACCTCCCTTTTAATCTTCCGGTTTTAACCCTAATGCCTATATGTTAGTTACTCTTTTGTAACGACGTCTTTTTCTTTTTCAGTCACTTCTTCTTCATTTAACGTTACTTCTTCAGACTGATTTGTTTCTTCATCATCTTCAAGCTCTCTCATTTCGATTTCTTGCTCATCGCTTGAAAGAATTTTAACGTCCATACCTAAGCTTTGAAGTTCCTTAATCAATACTTTGAATGACTCTGGAACGCCTGGTTCTGGAACGTTCTCACCTTTGACGATCGCTTCGTATGTCTTCACACGACCGACAACGTCATCCGACTTAACAGTCAAGATTTCTTGAAGTGTATAGGCAGCACCGTATGCTTCAAGCGCCCAAACCTCCATCTCACCGAAACGCTGACCACCAAATTGTGCCTTACCACCAAGTGGTTGCTGTGTAACAAGTGAGTATGGTCCCGTAGAACGAGCATGAAGTTTGTCATCAACCATGTGCGCCAATTTAATCATGTACATGATACCGACTGATACACGGTTGTCAAACGGCTCTCCTGTACGACCATCATATAGAAGAGTTTTAGCATCTCGTGCCATTCCTGCCTCTTCAAGAGTTGCCCAAACATCTTCCTCACGCGCACCGTCAAATACTGGTGTCGCAACATGAATGCCAAGCTTGCGTGCAGCCATACCTAAGTGTAGCTCTAGCACCTGACCGATGTTCATACGCGATGGTACCCCTAATGGGTTTAACATGATGTCAACCGGTGTACCATCTGGTAAGAATGGCATATCCTCTTCTGGAAGAATACGCGAGATAACACCTTTGTTACCGTGGCGTCCCGCCATTTTATCCCCTTCAGAAATCTTACGCTTCTGAACGATGTACACACGTACTAATTGGTTAACACCAGGTGGTAATTCGTCGCCATCTTCGCGGTTAAAGACTTTAACATCTAAGACGATACCGCCACCACCATGTGGTACACGTAAAGATGTGTCGCGTACTTCACGAGCTTTTTCCCCGAAGATCGCGTGTAATAAACGTTCTTCAGCCGTTAATTCCGTAACACCTTTTGGCGTTACTTTACCAACAAGTAAGTCGCCATCTTTAACTTCGGCACCAATTCGAACAATACCACGCTCATCAAGGTTGCGTAGAGCATCTTCCCCTACGTTCGGGATGTCACGTGTAATTTCTTCTGGGCCAAGCTTCGTATCACGAGATTCAGACTCATATTCTTCAATGTGAATAGATGTGTAAACATCGTCTTTCACAAGTCGTTCGCTCATAATGATGGCATCCTCATAGTTATATCCATCCCAAGTCATGAAGGCAACAAGTACGTTGCGGCCTAACGCTAACTCACCTTTTTCCATTGAAGGACCGTCAGCAAGAATTTCACCTTTTACCACTTCATCTCCAGCAGAAACGATTGGGCGTTGGTTATAACATGTTCCTTGGTTAGAACGAACAAATTTTAATAAGTTATATTTATCAAGGTCACCTTTTACTTTTTGACCATCTACTTCTTCATAACGACGTACATAGATACGGTTCGCTTCAACACGCTCAACAACTCCAGGATGCTTACAAATAACAGCAGCACCTGAGTCTTTCGCAGAAACGTATTCCATACCAGTACCAACAATTGGTGCCTCCGGTTGCATAAGTGGTACAGCTTGTCGTTGCATGTTCGCTCCCATTAAAGCACGGTTGGAGTCATCGTTCTCTAAGAACGGAATACATGCTGTCGCAGCTGAAACAACCTGCTTCGGAGAAACGTCCATATAATCGACACGGTCACGCTTAACGACTGTGTTTTCGCCACGGAAACGAGCCACGATATTCTCATCTAAGAATGACCCATCTTCTCCAAGGCGTGCGTTTGCCTGTGCCACTACATAGTTATCCTCTTCATCTGCAGTTAAGTAATCGATTTGACTTGTTACTTTCCCTGTTTCAGGATCTACACGACGATATGGCGTTTCGATAAAGCCGAAACGATTCACTTTCGCATAAGAAGATAAAGAGTTAATAAGTCCGATGTTCGGACCCTCTGGAGTCTCAATTGGACACATACGACCATAGTGAGAGTAGTGAACGTCACGTACTTCGAATCCAGCGCGCTCACGCGTTAAACCACCAGGTCCTAAAGCTGAAAGACGACGCTTATGCGTTAACTCAGCAAGCGGGTTGGTTTGATCCATGAACTGTGATAACTGAGAGCTTCCGAAAAACTCTTTAATAGAAGCAATCACAGGACGAATATTAATTAACTGCTGTGGCGTAATCGTATTCGTATCTTGAATAGACATTCTCTCACGCACAACACGCTCCATACGGGATAAACCGATACGGAATTGATTTTGCAGTAACTCACCTACTGAACGTAAGCGACGGTTACCAAGGTGGTCGATATCATCTGTATCTCCTACACCGTGTAATAAGTTGAAGAAGTAACTAATAGATGCAATGATATCTGCAGGCGTAATATTTTTCACGCTCTCATCAATGTTTGCATTACTAATAACATTGATTACTTGCTCTCCATCTACATCATTCGGAGCATAAATCTTGATAGATTGTACTGTAATTTCTTCTTCAACCACACCGCCTACTGCGTTGATGGATTTGAAGCCTACCCCATTCTCTAAATTGTGCATAATACGGTCTAACGTACGACGATCAATAATCGTATCTTTTTCCGCAACAATTTCACCTGTTTCAGGGTCCACAAGTGTTTCAGCTAATCGTTGGTTGAACAAACGATTCTTAATATGAAGCTTCTTATTAATCTTATAACGACCTACGCTAGCTAAATCGTAACGCTTCGGATCAAAGAAACGGGAGATTAATAAACTCTTCGCATTTTCAACTGTAGGTGGTTCCCCTGGACGCAAACGTTCATAGATTTCCAATAGCGCCTTTTCAGTGCTCTCTGTGTTATCCTTATCTAACGTGTTGCGTAAAAACTCATTTTCACCAAATAAATCGATGATTTCTTGATCAGAGCCAAACCCAAGGGCACGTAAAAGAACCGTAACAGGCAATTTACGAGTGCGATCTATGCGAACATACACAACGTCTTTCGCATCTGTTTCATACTCTAACCAAGCGCCACGGTTTGGAATAACAGTTGCGGTAAATCCTTTTTTACCGTTTTTATCTACTTTATCACTGTAATATACACTTGGAGAACGTACTAACTGGGAGACAATAACGCGTTCTGCACCATTGATCACGAATGTACCTGTTTCCGTCATAAGTGGGAAGTCCCCCATGAATACATCCTGATCTTTTACTTCACCCGTTTCCTTGTTAATGAGTCGTACTTTAACTCGGAGCGGAGCGGAGTATGTAACATCGCGTTCTTTAGACTCTTCTACGGAATACTTCGGTTCACCTAAGCTATAATCAATAAACTCTAGCGAGAGGTTACCAGTGAAATCTTCGATAGGAGAAATGTCTTGAAACATTTCGCGAAGCCCCTCATCAAGAAACCACTGATAAGAAGAGGTTTGAATTTCGATAAGATTTGGTAATTCTAAAACTTCGCTAATACGTGCATAACTTCTACGTTGGCGGTGTCGTCCATACTGAACTAGTTGACCTGTCAACTGATTCACCCCTCAAATCAAGCGTAATATAAATCTTGCAAACACAAAGCGAGAATCGCCTTGTAATCACAAGTAAAAAAGCAAAAATAAAGGGTTTTCTTTTGCAATTAGGAGAAACCTAATGCCCAAGAAACACTCTCAATGCAAGAGCGTTCTTCCAAAAACCACTTAACAAAAACCGATTTTATTATTCTTCCCATAAATAGAAAATATAAACATTTATCTTAAACATAACTATTCAACGGGAAAATACACATTGGCATTTTATAATGTTAACATAGCTAAAAATCGAAGTCAATCTTTTTTCGCTCTAATAATATAGTAGCCCTTTTTCTTTTCTACTACTTCCACTTCGGAAAATAGTTCTTCCAATTTTTTAATAGCCGAAGGGGCTCCTTGTTTTTTCTGAATGACTACCCAAAGCTCACCACCAGCTATCAACCGGTCGAAGCTTCCCTCAAATATATTGTGAACCGTTTGTTTCCCAGCTCGAATCGGCGGATTGGTTACTATTGCAGCATAACTATCTTTCACGACATTCTCAAAGATATCACTTTGAAAGACATCAACATTTAAAACCCCGTTAGCTTCCGCATTCTTCTTCGCCAACGCTATCGCCCGTTCATTCACATCGATCATATCAACACGACGACTAGAATCTACCGATGCAAGCGAAATCCCAATCGGACCATAACCACAACCTACATCCAATATATCGCCAGAAACAGTTGGAAGTTTAAATGTTTCAATTAATAACCTCGAACCGAAGTCCACCTCATTTTTGGAAAACACCCCGGAGTCTGAAGTGAATTGAAAAACTTTCCCTTTTAACGTATACGAAAAGGAATGAGGGTTACTTTCCACAGATGGTTGCTTTGAATAATAATGCTCACTCATAATTTACCCCCCTTTAAAAAATAACGTGTACGTAGTCGCCTTTACACGTACAACTCAAATAGAAAAGAAGGAACTAACATGTTAGTAAACCTAAGAAAATAATGACCACGTTGTAAATCATTGGCCGACAATACTATAAGAAGAGAAAAAGCCCGCTTAAAATCAGCGAGCTTTTCGTTGTAAAGAACGTTATTACTTAACTTCGACAGAAGCGCCAACTTCTTCAAGTTTAGCTTTAAGTTCTTCAGCTTCTTCTTTCGCGATACCTTCTTTAAGTGGTTTTGGAGTGTTGTCTACTAATTCTTTAGCTTCTTTTAAGCCAAGACCAGTGATTTCGCGAACAACTTTGATAACTTTGATTTTTTGAGCACCAGCATCAGCAAGTACTAAATCAAATTCAGTTTTCTCAGCAGCAGCGTCGCCACCAGCAGCGCCACCCATTACAGCTACAGGAGCAGCAGCAGTTACGCCGAATTCCTCTTCGATAGCTTTAACTAAGTCGTTAAGTTCAAGAACTGTCATTTCTTTAATAGCATCAATAATTTGCTCTTTAGTCATTTGTTTTTCCTCCTTATTTTTGGTTTTATATCGTTAACAAGCAAGTTTGAATTGGTCGGTTTCTATTATGCACCTTGCTCTTCTTTTTGGTCCGCCACAGCTTTTGCAGCAAGTGCAAAGTTGCGCATTGGAGCTTGAAGAACAGATAGTAACATAGAAAGTAAACCTTCGCGTGAAGGAAGATCAGCAATCGCTTTAACTTCTTCAGCAGTTGCAACGTTTCCTTCGATAACACCAGCTTTAATTTCAAGAGCTTCATGCTCTTTCGCGAAATCGTTTAAGATTTTCGCAGGAGCTACAACGTCTTCTGTGCTGAATGCAATCGCATTCGGACCAGTAAGCGCGTCGTTAAGCTCAGTTAACTCAGCTTGCTCTACAGCACGACGAGTTAATGTGTTTTTGTAAACTTTGAACTCGACACCAGCTTCACGAAGCTTTTTACGAAGTTCAGTTACCTCCGCAACGTTAAGACCACGGTAGTCAACGATAATTGTAGAAACGCTATCACGGAATTTACCAGCAATTTCGTCTACAATCAGTTTCTTTTGTTCGATTGCGCTGCTCATTTGTTACACCTCCTGTAGATTGAAAGTGAGCACTTATACCGTTCGGTGCATGTAAAAAACCTCCATGTGTAGACATGGAGGGATTAAACAAATAAGCATACGGATCGCTTAATCTATCGAATCACACCTCGGTAGGAAATTAAGCCAACGGCACCTACTGTCTACGGTATAAATGAAATCTATTCATTTAAACAACATTTGTTATTATAACAAGTTGATTTTTATGTGTCAAGCATTAGTTTGTTACAACGAATGTAGAAGCGTCAACACGTACGCCAGGACCCATTGTAGAAGTTACTGCGATATTTTTCATGTAAGTACCTTTCGCAGCAGCAGGCTTAGCTTTTAATAAAGTTTCATAAATTGTTGTGAAGTTTTCAACTAACTTCTCGCTTTCGAAAGAAACTTTACCGATTGGCACGTGGATGTTTCCTGCTTTATCTACACGGTATTCAACTTTACCAGCTTTGATTTCGTTAACAGCTTTTTCTACTTCGAAAGTTACTGTACCAGTTTTAGGGTTTGGCATTAATCCTTTAGGACCAAGCACACGACCTAATTTACCAACTTCAGCCATCATGTCTGGAGTTGCAACTACTACATCAAAATCAAACCAACCTTGTTGGATTTTGTTGATGTAATCAGCATCTCCAACATAATCTGCACCTGCAGCTTCTGCTTCTTTCGCTTTTTCACCTTTAGCGAAAACTAAAACGCGTTGAGTTTTACCAGTACCGTTTGGTAAAACAACTGCTCCACGGATTTGTTGGTCATTTTTACGAGGGTCAACCCCTAAACGGAATGCAACTTCTACAGTCGCATCAAATTTAGTAACACTTGTTTTCTTAACTAATTCAATTGCTTCTTTTACATCGTAAGCTTTCGCACGATCTACTAATTTAGCAGCTTCAAGATATTTTTTTCCTTTTTTCGGCATAACTATTTCCTCCTTATGTGGTTTTAGCGGAATAACCTCCCACGAATAAAGGTTGCGAACTTGATACAAACCAAACTCGCAACCCGAAAAACGACAACAACTATGGGATTAGTCTTCGATGACGATACCCATGCTGCGTGCAGTACCTTCTACCATACGCATTGCTGCTTCAACGCTAGCTGCGTTTAAGTCAGGCATTTTCGTTTCAGCAATCTCACGCACTTTGTCGCGTTTGATTGTTGCAACTTTATTACGATTCGGTTCACCAGAACCAGACTCAATACCAGCAGCTTTCTTTAATAAGACAGCAGCAGGTGGAGTTTTCGTAATAAATGTAAATGAACGGTCTTCGTAAACCGTGATTTCAACAGGGATAATTAAGCCAGCTTGGTCAGCTGTACGAGCGTTGAACTCCTTACAGAATCCCATGATGTTAACACCAGCCTGACCTAATGCAGGACCAACAGGTGGCGCTGGATTCGCTTTACCAGCAGGGATTTGTAATTTTACAATTTTCACTACTTTTTTAGCCACGAGACACACCTCCTTAAGTCCGTGATGTGGTAATAGGGCTCTGACCCTCCCACTCATAACAAACATTCATTATATAAGATGAATGATCAACAAAACAAATTTTTAAAACTATATGCCTCATTTGTGAGACATACTGACTTATGACATATTACCACTATTTCGTTTTTATTTCAAGGTGGTTTTAAAAAATTATAATTTGGCTACTTGCGAGAACTCTAGCTCTACAGGCGTTTCACGGCCGAACATATTCACAAGAACTTTCACTTTATTTTTATCAAAATCAATTTCTTCGATAGAACCTGTGAAGTCCGCAAAAGGACCATCTGTCACCTTCACGGTCTCTTTTAATTCATAATCGAACTCAACACGAGCATCTTCCATACCCATGCGCTTTAAAATTACTGTCACTTCTTCTGGAAGAAGTGGGGTAGGCTTTGATCCAGAACCAGTTGAACCAACAAACCCTGTAACACCCGGCGTGTTTCGCACAACATACCAAGAGTCGTCTGTCATAACAAGCTCGACTAAAACGTAACCAGGAAATACTTTTTTCTTTGAAACTTTTGTTTTACCATTTTTAATATCAGTTTCTTCTTCTTCCGGTACAACCACTCGGAAGATTTTGTCTTGCATTCCCATTGACTCAACACGCTTTTCTAAATTCGCCTTCACCTTATTCTCGTAACCAGAATAAGTGTGTACTACATACCAGTTCTTTTCCATATATCAGGACTCGGTCCTTCCCTCCCCAACAATAGTTGTTTCATATATATTTGCAGCTTACTAAAAATCTTTCCAATTAAAAAACCCGTTAAACGGGTTCTAGAAAATTCGAATATCTACCATTATAGCATGATACTGAACGTTTTATTCAAAAATAAAACGAATTAGCTCAGAAATACCTAAATCAATAACCGCAAAAAAGACTGACAGAAAAGCAACAGTAGAAAGAACAACAATTGTATAGCGTGTTAATTCTTTGCCTTTAGGCCAGCTAACTTTTCTCATTTCTTTTGCAACATCACGGAAAAACTTTGTCAATCGCTGCATTGTGTACCTCCAAAGTTATTTTGTTTCGCGATGAGGGGTATGAGCGTTGCAACTCTTACAAAACTTTTGTATTTCTAACCGTTCCGCAGCGTTATTAGCACTCTTCATTGTAGAGTAATTGCGGCTTCCACATTGTTTGCAAGCTAACGTAATCTTTTTTCGCATGTATAACACCTACCGCTTTTAATCCTACTAAAATGTATCATAGCTCGTTTTTGCATGTCAACGGCATTACGACGTTATTTCCCTCAACTCTAAATACCGCTCTAGCTTCCGCTTCACACGCTGGAGAGCATTATCAATGGATTTCACATGCCTGTTTAACTCTTCTGAAATTTCTTGATAGGAACGGCCATCTAAATACAATACTAACACTTTTCGCTCTAAATCTGAGAGAAGTTCCCCCATCTTGACTTCTATATCGTCGAATTCTTCTTGATTGATAATCAGCTCTTCTGGGTCCATCACCTTTGCACCAGTGATAACGTCCATTAACGTACGATCAGACTCTTCATCATAAATGGGTTTGTCCAATGAAACATAGGAGTTCAGAGGAATATGTTTTTGACGGGTTGCAGTTTTAATCGCAGTAATAATTTGGCGGGTAATACAAAGTTCAGCAAACGCCTTAAAAGACGTAAGCTTGTCCTCTTTAAAATCACGAATGGCTTTATAAAGCCCTATCATACCTTCTTGAACAATATCTTCACGGTCAGCACCTATTAAAAAATATGAACGAGCTTTAGCTCTCACAAAATTTTGATATTTTGTAATCAAAAAATCTAGCGCATCACTGTCTCCTTGATGAACGAGCTCTACAATTTGCTCATCCTCAAGCTTTTTCAGCGCTTTTTTTGCCATTTCCCCCTTGTTGCCTTTTACACTCACACAGATCCCCCCGACCGTACTTTAGGAAATTCTTAGAAATATTATACTTTACAAGTAAGAAAAGCGTCAACCTGCCTAGAATTTATACCAACACGTAATTAAAGATTTCCTCTTCTCCACTTTTCAAATTGCGCTGCTACATCCTCTGACAGTTTAATTTTGGAATAAGGACGATTTTCTTGCGTTTTTTTTACTCTTCTTTTAATTCCTTCTTCGATGGTTTCCATTTCAATTAAAAGTTCTCGAGCTGATTTTCGTAAAGCACCTTGAGAGAAGATCGTCCATTGCTCCGTATAATCAGATGTAGCGACGTAAATTTTGTTTTTCACAGACAGCATCGTTTTCACGAGCTTCTCAATTCGTTCATCAGCTGTTTCGTTTTCCCGCGTAAAGATGATTTCAACACGGGAAGACTTTAACTTTTTTTCGATTCCTTTTACTAAATGGGCATCAAACACAATGATGACTTGGAAGCCTGTATATGCCTGATACTCCGACATCTTCTCAACTAACAAGTCCCGTGCGTGTTCTAGGTTGTCTTGTTTTAATGCTTGAAGTTCAGGCCATGCCCCTATGATGTTATACCCGTCTACAAGCAAGATATTCATATTATTTCTCTCCTAGCGGGTATCGCTTTCGGTATACTTCATACATTAATAGACTGGCAGCAACCGAGGCATTTAACGATGTGACCTTTCCAATCATCGGGAGCTTCACTAAGAAGTCACACTTCTCACGAATAAGTCGACTCATGCCTTTCCCTTCACTTCCAATTACAAGCGCAAGCGGCATTTGCCCATCCAGCGTTCTGTAATCCTCCGCCCCTTTTGCATCCGTTCCAACAATCCATACGCCTCGCTCTTTTAATTCTTCAATGGTTCTAGCTAAATTCGTCACCCGGGCTACCGGTATATATTCAATAGCACCTGTTGAGGCCTTCGCCACTGCTTGTGTAAGTCCGACAGAACGGCGTTTCGGAATAATAATACCGTGAGCACCTACGGAATCAGCTGTACGCATGATAGATCCTAAGTTATGTGGATCTTCTATTTCATCTAATAAAAGGAAAAATGGTTGTTCCTTTCGTTGTTCTGCTAAACGAAACAAATCGTCCAAATCACTATATTGATAAGCTGCCACTTGCGCAGCAACACCTTGATGATTACCTGAAAACATTTGATCTAACTTTTTCTTCGGAACAAACTGAATGGATACCCCTTTCTCTTTAGCAAGCGAAAGGATTTGCTGGGCTTGTCCTTTCTTTGAGTTCTCAGCAATCCATAATTTATGAATATCACGAGTGGAGCGTAATGCTTCCAAAACCGGATTACGACCGACGATGTATTCTTCACTCATCTTTTGTTCCTCCTTCCTTTTCTTCAATAATAAAGCCTATTATTTCATTTATGCGCTCGATATTTCCTTGTAAATACAAGTACCCAATTAGCGCCTCAAACGCCGTACTATGACGGTATGTTTGAACATCGGTATTTTTTGGTACAGTACCAGACTTTGCATTCCGCCCTCTTTTGATGACAGCCAATTCTTCTTCTGAAAATAACTGATTGTTCATTAATTGTTCTAAATGTGCAGCCTGCGCTTTCGCTGATACAAATTCTTTGGATAAACGATGCAAAATATGAGGCTTCACATTCCCCTTTGAGAGGAGGAAGTGCCGTATATACACTTCATATACAGCATCTCCCATATAGGCAAGTGCAAGGCCGTTAAATTGTTTTGCGTCCTTTAGCGGCTCTAAACTGAACATCTTCATCCTCTTTTCCATCTAGTTCCTTGCGGTGTATCTTCCAAGATAATATTCATTTCTTTTAGCTGATCTCGGATCTCGTCAGCAAGGGCAAAGTTACGGTCTTTACGCGCTTGAATACGCTTTTCAATCAACGCTTCGATTTCTTCATCAAGCAACTCATTCTGAGCAAAAGAAATTCCTAACACCCCGCCAAGTTCATCAAAAACAGATAAGAACGCTTGAATTACTTGCTCAGATGTGTTCTTCTCTTCTAAGTAATAGTTCGCTTGCTTCGCTAAATCAAATAGAACTGAAATCCCATTAGCAGTATTAAAATCATCGTCCATCTCTTCAATAAACTTAGCACGATGCTCGTCAATTGCGTTAAGCCAGCGATCGTTATCATCCGTCAAATTAGCACTACTACTAAGACGGTGCTTTAAGTTCCCATATGATGTACGTAAACGTTCAAAAGCATTCTTCGTACTTTCTAACAGCTCTTCTGAATAGTTGATCGGGTGTCTATAATGGACAGATAACATAAAGAAGCGTAATAATTGAGGATCATGCTTCTTCACAATATCATGGACCAAAATAAAGTTCCCTAATGACTTAGACATTTTTTCGTTATCAATGTTGATGTAACCATTGTGCATCCAATACTTCGCAAAAGGTTTTCCTGTTAATGCTTCAGATTGGGCAATCTCATTTTCATGATGAGGAAATGTTAAATCTTGCCCACCAGCATGAATATCAATCGTATCACCTAAGTACTTTCTTGCCATTGCTGAGCACTCGATGTGCCACCCTGGGCGACCTTTCCCCCACGGGCTATCCCAATAAATTTCGCCTTCTTTTGCCGCTTTCCACAAGGCAAAGTCTAGCGCATCTTGTTTTTTCTCGCCGACTTGAATACGAGCACCCGCACGAAGTTCGTCCACTGACTGATGTGAAAGTTTTCCGTACCCTTCAAACGAGCGCGTTTTGTAATAAACATCTCCTTCAGACTCATAAGCATAGCCTTTTTCAATAAGCTTCTCGATAAATTCGATAATGATGTCCATATTTTCTGTGACTCGCGGATGAACATCCGCCTTTTCACACCCAAGAGATGTTACGTCTTCAAAATACGCATCGATGAAACGCTCTGCGATTGTCGGCACGTCAGATCCAAGTTCATTTGCTGCTTTAATTAATTTATCGTCTACATCAGTAAAGTTGGAGACATATTGAACATCAAAGCCTCTGTATTGCAAATAGCGGCGAACAGTATCGTACACAATAGCAGGGCGAGCATTTCCAATATGAATGTAGTTATATACTGTAGGACCACACACATACATTTTCACTTTTCCATCTTCTAACGGAATAAAAGGCTCTTTCTTTCGAGATAACGTATTAAATATTTGAATACTCATTGCACCCGCTCCTTTTCTTTAAGTTGCTTCAATTCATCCTTTAACGTTTCAAGTTCTTTTTCAAGTTCTTTAAAGCGATCTGCTACTGGATCAGGTAAATCGTGATGATTTAAATCCTTCTGAACTTTAACCCCATTTTGTACTACGACTCGACCAGGAATGCCAACGACCGTTGAATGATCAGGCACGTCATGCAAAACGACTGAACCAGCTCCTACTTTAGAATTTTCCCCTATCGTTATGGACCCTAATACTTTAGCTCCTGTTGCAATGAGAGCATTATCTTTAATAGTAGGGTGCCGTTTCCCTTTCTCTTTTCCTGTACCACCTAGTGTAACACCTTGGTATACTGTCACATTGTCACCAATCTCACATGTTTCACCGATCACTACACCCATTCCATGGTCTATGAAAAATCTTCTGCCAATTTTAGCTCCCGGGTGAATCTCAACACCGGTGAAAAATCGACTAATTTGGGAAATAACTCTAGCAAGAAAGAAAAACTTTCGTTTATATAGAGCATGAGCAACGCGATGTGACCAAACAGCGTGAAGACCAGAATATGTTAGGATGACCTCCAAGTAAGAACGTGCGGCAGGGTCTTGATCAAAGATGACCTCCACATCCTCCTTTAACATTTTAAACATTGCATCCCCCTCCAATATTAACATTGGCTTTCATGAACTACTCATTGTTGAAAACAACAGCTTCAAATGGGCACCAAATCTTTAAATGAAACGACGTATATGACCTTCTTGCATATTCCTTTACCAAAACATAGCTTCACTCTGTGACATTCCGGCGCTGGAGGACCTGCGAGGAGGCTTCCGTCGCCACAGCAGGGCCGAAGCGACCCGAGCTGAAACTGTAAAGAGAATACTTTAACACTTTATTGAACTTAAACTTTCTGTAACAATAAAAAAATAGCGCCTCTGTATCGACAGAGACGCTATTCGCGCGGTTCCACTCTGTTTAGGAAAGAAAGAGTCTTCTTCCATTCCTCAACTCTCGCTCATATAACGGTGAGAACCGCTTTTATCTACTTGACCAATCGGACGTTCGACAAAAGGCTCGAAGGGGCATTTCAGACATATTTACTCTTAAACCTCTTCCAGCCAAGGAGGTTCTCTCTAAAAAGGTAAATACGCTTACTTATCCTTCTCAACGCTTTCAACATGATTTATACATACTATATTACATTTTAGCCAAAAAGTTAACTTAAAACACTTTCTAAACGGGCTACAATCTTCTCTTTTCCTAAAAGTTCGATTGCAAGCGGGAGCTCCGGACCGTGAGTTTGCCCAGTCGTAGCAACACGAATTGGCATAAATAATTTCTTTCCTTTTTGGCCTGTCGCTTTTTGAACAGATTTAATAGCCTTTTTAATATTTTCAGCCGTAAATTCATCTAAAGCTTGCACTTCTTCTTTGAAAGCTTTTAAAACTTCTGGCACTTGCTCTTCACTAAGCACAGCTTTTGCTTCCTCATCATAAGCAATTTCTGTTTTAAAGAACATTTCTGTTAATTCAACAATTTCTGCTCCATAACTTAATTGCTCTTGATATAACGAAATCAGACGTACTGCCCATTCTTTATCTTCTTCCGTTACACGCCCCGCACGAACTAAGTGTGGAAGCGCTAAGTCAACCACTTTATCGAGTTCAAGGTTCTTCATGTATTGGTTGTTCATCCACTTAAGTTTTTGTGTATCAAACACGGCTGGAGATTTTGATAATCGATCCGCATCAAAGATTTGAATAAACTCTTCTTGGCTGAAGATCTCTTCTTCTCCAACTGGGGACCAACCTAGTAAAGCGATGAAGTTAAATAATGCTTCTGGTAAATATCCTAAATCCGCATACTGTTCAATAAATTGAATAATGCTTTCATCACGCTTACTTAACTTTTTACGGTTTTCGTTCACAATCAATGTCATATGTCCATACTTCGGAACATCCCATCCAAATGACTCATATACCATCATTTGTTTTGGGGTGTTGGAAATATGGTCTTCCCCACGTAAAACATGTGAAATTTTCATTAAGTAGTCATCGATTGCTACAGCAAAATTGTACGTAGGTGTTCCATCTTTTTTGACAATAACGAAATCACCAATTCCGTCTGATTCAAAAGAGATATCTCCCTTGACCATATCATTCCAGTTATATACTTTTCCTTTCGGAACGCGGAAACGTACACTTGGTTGTCTACCTTCTTTTTCTAGCGCCTCACGCTCAGCATCCGTTAAGTTCGCACATTTACCAGAATAGCGAGGCATTTCACTTCGAGCAATTTGAGCTTCACGTTCTTGCTCAAGCTCTTCTTCCGTACAATAACATTTGTAAGCAAGTCCTCTTTCCAGAAGATCGTCATAATATTTTTTATAAATATCATTACGCTCGGATTGACGGTAAGGGCCAAATTCGCCTCCTACATCAATACTTTCGTCCCAGTCAATTCCTAGCCATTTTAAATACTTAAGCTGACTGAGTTCGCCACCTTCAATATTTCGTTTTTTATCTGTATCTTCAATACGGATAATAAACTTCCCGTTTTGGTTTCGAGCAAATAAATAGTTAAAAAGCGCAGTACGTGCATTTCCAATATGTAAGTGTCCTGTTGGACTTGGCGCATATCGTACTCTTACTTCGTTATTTGCCATGTTTTTGGCACCTCCAAAGTTATGATGATTTATCTAGTTTAAATGTGGATTCTTTATTTGTTCCATTTTCCTCGTAAAAACCCAAGGTTATTTTATCACCAATTATCTTTTCAATCAAAAAGAATCCGTGTTCTTTTGAACAAGTAAAACAGAAGCTTGAGACGCAATCCCTTCTCCTCGACCTGTAAACCCGAGTTTTTCTGTCGTAGTTGCTTTTACATTTACTTGACTAATGTCTGCCTCTAATAATTGAGCAATCCGTTCACGCATTTGTGGGATGTACGGTGCCATTTTTGGCTTTTGCGCAATAATCGTGCAGTCAATATTCCCCAGGACATAGCCCTTCTCTTTTACAAGCTCCCAAACATGCTGTAAAAGTTTAGCAGAGTCTGCATTTTTAAAAGCTGGATCCGTATCTGGAAAGTGCTTTCCTATATCCCCTTCTGCAATCGCTCCTAAACAAGCGTCAGCAATTGTATGTAATAAAACATCCGCATCTGAATGACCTAAAAGCCCTTTTTCATAAGGGATTTCAATTCCACCAATGATGCATGGACGCCCTTCCACTAATTGATGAACATCAAACCCTTGTCCTATTCGAAACATGTTTTACCCTCTCTTTCTTGTTTCAAAATCGCTTCGGCAAAAAGGATATCTTCCGGTGTTGTTACTTTTAAGTTTAAATAGTTCCCTTCTACAATGGACACCTTATGCCCCATTTCTTCGACTAAACTTGCATCATCTGTTCCTAAAAAGTGATTCTGAATCGCTTGCTCGTGAGCCTTTAAGACGACGGAAAGACGAAAAGCTTGTGGGGTTTGTACCGCCCACAAGCTAGAACGATCAACGGTATTGACTACCTCTAAATCGTTAACCTTTTTCACCGTGTCCTTCACTGGTACGGCAAGAACAGCCGCTCCACTTTTCGCTGCCTTATCCACCAGCTTCTGAATAGAGGAAATCTTCACAAACGGTCGAGCTCCGTCATGAATCAGAACAATACCGTCTCCATCTACTTGGCGCAAGCCATTATATACACTATATTGACGTTCCGCTCCTCCTTGTACCAACTTCCTAACCTTTTTGATTTGATATGTTGATAAAAGGGTGCGAAATTCGTCTACCTCTTTCTGATTAACAACGAGAATAACTCCATCACAATTCGGATCACTCTCAAACACTTTTAAGGTATGGATGATAAGCGGTTGTGAGTCCAATAAAATAAACTGTTTATTCTTCCCTGCTTTCATACGCTTGCCCTGACCAGCGGCAGGAATCACGACCTGATACTTCATCTTTTTTCCCCTTATAAAGCTTTTTCTAATAATTTCGGTTTTGCAAATATCATACGTCCAGCAGAGGTTTGGAGTACACTCGTAACTAAAACATCAATATGCTTCCCAATATAATCACGGCCATCTTCAACAACAATCATCGTTCCATCATCTAAATAGGCTACACCTTGATTATGCTCTTTTCCATCTTTTATGACTTGAACATTTAGCTCTTCTCCCGGAAGTACGATCGGCTTTACAGCATTAGCAAGATCATTAATATTCAGTACTTGTACGCCTTGTAGCTCACAAACTTTATTTAAATTAAAATCATTGGTTACAACAATGCCTGAGATGAGCTTCGCAAGCTTCACTAGCTTACTATCAACCTCTTGAATGTCTTCAAAATCACCTTCATAAATCTCTACTTTAATATCGATTTCTTTTTGAATACGATTCAATATGTCAAGTCCCCGTCTCCCTCGATTACGTTTTAACACATCGGAGGAGTCAGCAATATGTTGTAGCTCTTCTAGAACGAACTGAGGAATAATGATGGTTCCATCTAAAAACCCTGTTTGACATATGTCTGCAATCCTACCATCTATAATAACACTAGTGTCTAATATTTTAAGACTTTTCTTATCCTCTACTTCGTCTTCATTGTCCGTATTGTTTTTACGTTTTCCCATTTTTCCCGAAATCGAAAATAAACTAATCAATTCATCGCGCTTTTTATTACCAATTTGAAAACCTAAATATCCTAATAAAATCGTTAAAAAGATAGGTACGATATTATTTATAATTGGATATGGAAGGGCATTTAGGGAAATACCAATGAGATAAGCAATAATTAATCCAAAAATTAATCCTAGACTACCAAATAATAAGTCCGTAACCGGGGCTTTCACAAGCTTCTCTTCCACGATTTTAATGGAATTAACGACTGTATCCACAAGCCAAAATGTGGCTACATAAAAAATAATCGCTCCTAACAATGCACAAACATAAGGTGTTAATATAAAAGGTATGTGTTGTAAATTTAAAACAAATAATAATTGCGGTATAAAGATTACCCCTAAAGTACCTCCAACGAATAGAAAAAATACTTGAACAATACGTTTCAACATACCTTCACCTCCCTTTCATTCATTATAAACACTTTATATCAATTCAAACGTAGAAAGAAATATTTTTTTGTAAAATGTAATCATAATGCAAACTAGGTGTAAAGCATGACCATTAGGATAAATATCTATCGACACAATACTGTTCGTGAAGCCGCTTTAGCCCTTCTTTAATTTTTTTCGCACGGATTTCACCAATTCCATCTACATCGTCTAATTGTTCTACGGATGCAGCTGAGATTTGTTTCAAATTTTTAAAACGACAGACTAAATTTTCTATAACGATAGAAGGAAGCTTATGAATTTTGTGTAATAACCTATACCCTCTCGATGTCATATGAGCATTTAAATTACTAGACGGGCCATACCCTAATAACTTTAACAACACATGATCATCTAACAATTCACGGTTGGATAACGTCTGTAAATGATGAACAGCTAAAAGTGGCTCCTTTGTAAACTCGTTATGGTAATCTTTAATAAACAACGCCGCTTCTTCTTCCACGTTTGATAAAAGTTCGTTCATTTGAAGACGAATCAATTGTCCTTCTTCTCCTAACTCATTTACATAGGTGGTAATCTCATTTTTAATCCGAAGCACCATTTCAATACGATGCAATACTTGAATCACATCGTCCATCGTCACTGCATCCTCTAACTCTAACGCATTATGTTGGGCAATGGACTGCTCCAACACCGAATGATATTTCTCAAGTGTCTGCAAAGCTTGGTTCGCTTTCGTTAAAATAACTCCGATATCACGTAGAGCATAATGGAACTCACCATAATAAAGAGTAATAACATTCCTCCTTTGAGAAATGGCAATGACTAAGCTCCCGGTTTGACGCGCTACACGCTCAGCCGTACGGTGACGCATTCCAGTCTCTGAAGAAGGCGTTTTAGGGTCTGGCATTAATTGAGCATTCGCGTATAAAATCTTATTACCCGTCTCGCTTAAAATAATGGCTCCATCCATTTTAGCGAGTTCATACAAATGAGCTGCTGAAAAAGGTGTATTGATGTAGAAGCCCCCGTCGACAATTTGCTTCACTTTCTCATCGAACCCAACGACTATAAGGCCTCCAGTTTTAGCTCGCAAAACATTTTCAATACCTTCTCGAATAGGGGTACCAGGTGCTACAAACCGTAAAATCTCGGTTAGTGTGTATTCGTACATTCTTTTTTCTTTTTCATTCATTCTCTATCCCCCTAAGGCAACTTGAAGTGCCTCATATACATTTTCAACACCTACTAATTCAACACCAGATGGTCCATTCCACCCTCCAATATTTGCTTTCGGAATAATAACACGTTGAAAACCTAGCTTCGCCGCTTCTTGCACTCTTTGCTCAATACGGGATACTCTTCTTACTTCTCCTGTCAATCCAACCTCGCCAACGAAGACATCTGTGGCTCTTGTCGGATGATCCTTAAAACTAGATGCAATACTAATCGCAACAGCCAAGTCGATAGCAGGTTCATCTAACTTCACACCACCTGCTACTTTAATATATGCATCTTGATTTTGTAATAATAAACCTATTCTCTTCTCTAATACAGCCATTAACAGTGATACACGGTTATGATCTACCCCTGTTGCCATTCTTCTAGGATTTCCAAAACTAGTGGGAGATATTAATGCTTGTATTTCAACAAGAACCGGGCGTGTTCCTTCCATTGAAGCAACTACAGTAGATCCCGAGGCTCCTTTTGACCGTTCTTCAAGAAAAATTTCAGAAGGATTGACCACCTCAGATAATCCTGTTTCCTTCATTTCAAAAATCCCAATTTCATTCGTTGATCCAAAACGGTTCTTAACTGCTCGTAAAATACGGTACGTATGATGCCTCTCTCCTTCAAAATATAAAACGGTGTCAACCATATGCTCCAATAGCCTTGGACCTGCAATGGAACCTTCTTTCGTAACATGACCGACAATAAAAATGGCAATCCCTTTCGTTTTAGCAATTCGCATAAGTTCCGCCGTACATTCACGAACTTGCGAAACACTCCCAGGCGCTGATGTGATATCACTATGATAAATTGTTTGAATAGAGTCCACGACAACGAAGGAAGGGTTCGTTTCATCAATTGCCTTAGAGATATATTCTAAATCCGTCTCAGCTAAGACATATAGCTTCTCCGCCCGAATACCTAATCGATCAGCACGGAGCTTCGTTTGTTTAACCGATTCTTCTCCTGAAATGTACAAAACATCGTGCTGTAAGTTGGCTAATTGTGAGGATACTTGCAGAAGCAACGTTGATTTACCGATACCCGGATCTCCACCAATTAAGACGAGCGACCCTTTTACAATCCCGCCACCGAGCACACGATTTAATTCTTTCAGAGATGTTTGAATCCGTGGTTCTTGGGAAGTTTCAATTGTATTGATTGATGAAGGTTTGCTAACAACAGATGGCTCCGAATGTGCAAACGCAATACGTCTTCCAGTTGTTTTTTTCAAAACCTCTTCTGACATCGTGTTCCAAGCACCGCAACCAGGACATTTTCCCATCCATTTCGGTGATTCATAACCACAAGATTGACAAATAAATTTTGTTTTCTGTTTCGCCATCGTAAATGCCCTCTCTTTACTAAAATACCGTTCATTCTGTCTATTTATGTTGAATTCATAAAAGAATTCGTACTTTTTTCAAAAATACTCTTCACTCTTGAAAAAAGAGGCATACAAATGATTTCGTATGCCTCCCATAGATCGTGTTATTTCACTTTTTCTGCTGGTCGTACTATAAACTCACCAGCATCAACATCTAATACCACTTTTTGACCTTTTTCAATCGTTCCTTTTAACAGCTCTTCTGATAAGCGATCTTCTACATTTTTCTGAATCGCTCGGCGTAATGGACGAGCTCCATACTCAGGGTCAAAACCTTCTTCGGCTAATTTATCCTTAGCAGCTTCCGTTAGTTCAAGCTGGATATCTTGTTCTATTAGGCGTTTTGTCAATTGATCAGTCATTAACGTTGCAATTTGTTTTAAGTGGTTTTGTTCGAGTGAGTGGAAGACAATAATTTCATCGACACGGTTTAAAAACTCAGGTCGGAACGCTCTTTTCAGTTCGTTCATAACCTTCCCTTTCATGTCTTTATAATCTTTCCCCTCATCTTGAACGTTAAATCCTACATATTTGTTACGTTTTAGTTCACTTGCGCCTACGTTAGACGTCATGATAACAATCGTATTACGGAAATCAACAGTACGCCCCTTCGAATCCGTTAATCGTCCATCTTCTAAAACTTGAAGTAAAATGTTGAATACATCCGGATGCGCTTTTTCAATCTCATCTAATAGGACAACTGAATACGGCTTGCGTCGAACCTTCTCTGTTAATTGTCCTCCCTCATCATAACCAACATACCCTGGAGGAGAACCTACTAAACGTGATGTAGAGTGTTTCTCCATATACTCTGACATATCAATACGAATCATTGCATCTTCATCGCCAAACATCGACTCAGCTAACGCACGAGCTAACTCTGTCTTTCCGACACCCGTTGGTCCTAAGAAAATAAATGAACCAATTGGACGTTTCGGATCTTTTAATCCTGCACGAGCACGGCGGACTGCCTTTGAAACAGCTACAACCGCTTCATCTTGGCCAATAACACGGTCATGTAAAATAGACTCTAATTTGAGAAGTTTATCTGTTTCTGTTTGTGCTAGCTTACTTACAGGGACTCCCGTCCAGCTAGAAACAACGATTGCGATGTCTTCTACTGTGACTTCAGAATTTTCTTGTCCTTGCTTTTCTTTCCACGTCTTTTTCGTTTCCTCTAATTGTTCGCGTAAACGTTGCTCTGTATCACGTAAAGAAGCGGCCTTTTCAAACTCCTGACTTTGAACAGCTGCATCTTTTTCTTTCCGAACTTCTTCTAATTTATTTTCTAACTCTTTTAAGTTAGGCGGTGTTGTAAAGGAACGTAATCGAACCTTTGAACCAGCTTCATCAATTAAGTCGATAGCTTTATCCGGCAGGAAGCGATCTGAAATATAGCGATCAGATAATTTTACAGCTGCTTCAATCGCTTCATCTGTAATGGATACACGATGATGAGCTTCATAGCGATCACGTAGTCCTCTTAAAATTTGAATGCTTTCTTCTACTGTCGGTTCGTCTACTTGAATTGGCTGGAAGCGACGTTCTAACGCAGCGTCTTTTTCAATATATTTTCGATATTCATCTAATGTTGTGGCACCAATACATTGAAGTTCGCCACGTGCTAGAGCAGGTTTTAAAATATTAGAAGCGTCAATTGCTCCCTCTGCTCCTCCAGCTCCAATTAATGTGTGTAATTCGTCAATGAAGAGAATAATATTACCCGCTTGACGTATTTCATCCATCACCTTTTTCAGACGATCTTCAAATTCTCCGCGATATTTCGTTCCAGCGACAACTGTACCCATATCTAACGTCATTACACGTTTGTCACGGAGAATTTCCGGAACTTCATTGTTAATAATTTGTTGTGCTAATCCTTCAGCAATAGCCGTTTTACCAACGCCTGGTTCACCAATTAAAACAGGGTTGTTTTTCGTACGACGGCTCAACACCTCAATGACACGCTGAATTTCTTTGCTTCGCCCAATAACAGGGTCGAGTCCGCCATCTCGCGCCACAGCGGTTAAATCACGAGCTAAGCTGTCTAACGTTGGTGTATTCGCATTATTCATCGAACCACCTTGATGACCTGAAGAAGATTCATTGCTTCCTAGTAGTTGAAGCACTTGTTGACGAGCTTTATTTAAGCTGACTCCAAGATTATTAAGTACGCGAGCTGCTACTCCCTCTCCTTCACGGATTAACCCTAATAGAATATGTTCTGTACCGACATATGAGTGACCTAGCTTTCTCGCTTCATCCATGGATAACTCAATGACCTTCTTCGCACGCGGCGTATAATGAATGGTTTGTGAGATCTCTTGACCACGACCAATTAAGCTCTCCACTTCTGTTTGAATTTTATCTGGACTTAGACCTAATGCTTGCAACGCTTTAGCTGCAATCCCTTCTCCTTCACGAACTAAGCCTAATAAAATATGTTCAGTTCCAATATTATTGTGACCTAGTCTTACAGCTTCCTCCTGTGCTAAAGCTAACACTTTTTGAGCACGTTCTGTAAATCTTCCAAACATCATTCTTCTTCATCCTCCCATCTATTCTGTTTCTCTAATTGTAATCGTTCTCGAATAACGGTTGCTCTTCGGATATCTCGCTCTTCTGGTCGTAAAGTACCTCCTGAATAATTCTGAAGAAACCCAGGTTGTATTAAAATCATCAGCTCATTCAAAATGTTTTTAGAAATTCCTTGAATAATACCTAAATCAATTCCTAAGCGAACATCAGACAAACATTGAATTGCTTCTTTTGAATGTATAATCCGACTATGAGATAAAGTTCCTAATGAGCGATACAATCGATCTTCCAGCTGTATCTTATTCGTTTGCACTAACGCTTCTCTTGCTGAACGCTCTTTTGATATCAACTGCTTAACCACACTCAATAAATCTTCCACAATATCTTCTTCTGATTTCCCTAATGTCATTTGATTTGAAATCTGAAAGATATTACCTAAAGCTTCGCTACCTTCACCGTAAATTCCTCTAACAACTAGCCCTAATTGATTAATAGCTGGAATAATACGGTTCATTTGTTGTGTGAGGACTAGCGCTGGTAAATGCATCATAACAGATGCTCTTAAACCAGTTCCTACATTAGTTGGGCAGCTTGTTAAGTATCCTAATTGCTCGTCATAAGCATAGTCTACTTTTTGTTCAATCCAATCATCGAAAGAGTTAGCCATATGAAGAGCTTCGCTTAATTGAAGACCTGGGTATAAGCATTGAATGCGAATATGGTCTTCTTCGTTAATCATAATACTTACTTTTTCGTTTTCTGAAAGAAGCACTCCTCCATAAATGGAGTCTTCATAAAGTGCTGGGCTAATTAGATGCTTTTCAACTAACACTCTTTTTTCTACCGGTTGAAGCTCAGCCATCTTCAGTAAAGTAAGCTCCCCAACACCTGGGACGGTCCGGTTGGAAAATTGATCCTCAAAAATACGTAAAATATTTTGTGCATCTTCATTTGAAAAAATCGTTGGATAACGGAAATGATCCAAATTACGAGCTAAACGAATGCGACTGCTTAATACAATATCTGAATCTGGACCTTCTTCACTCATCCAAGCACTCAAAGCTGAATTAATGAAATTTTTCAATTCCATTTTTATTCACTCTCCTCACTTGGACCATTTAGCTTAGATTCAATGGAACGAATTTCATCTCGAACAAGTGCTGCCTGCTCGAACTCTTCTTGTACGATGAGTTTTTGAAGCTTCTCCCTTAACTCATCAACTTTTTTCTTTAAGTGAACTGTACCACCAATACGCTTCGGCACCTTTCCTGCATGAACACTGTTACCACTATGCACTCTTCGTAATAATGGCTGAATTTGTTGCCTAAACTTACGATAACAGTTCGAACAACCAAATCGTCCAATTTTAGTGAATTGAGGATATGTCATCTTACATTGTTCACATTGTAAAACGTCGTGATGAGGGAAAATTGATTGTTCCTTCTGCGTCATAGGTGTATCGATGTTTAAAAGTCCAGATAATAAGTTATTGACAGAAAACCCACTGTTAGAGAACATTACTTCTCCCTTTTCTTTTGCACAATACTCACATATATGAACTTCCGTTTTTTCTCCATTAACAACTTTTGTGAAATGAAAGGTTGCCGGTCGCTCTTGACATTCTTGACAAATCATCATTTCACCACCTTATTTGTATTTCAACGATGTCAACATCGCGTGCACCATTCGTGCGCGAAGTTCATCTCGATCTGGGATATCAATATATATAACAGAACGATCAATAACACTTAACATAATCTTAGCCTCTCGTTCTGAAATAACACTCTCTTCCACTAAACGAATAATAATATCCTCAGCAGCTGTTTGAGTCAGCCGATTTCCTACTATACTCAAGATTTCATTAATGAGCTGTACGTGATCATTCGTCTTAACCTTTATAATTCGAATATAGCCGCCGCCACCTCTTTTACTCTCTACAATATACCCACGCTCAATCGTAAAACGTGTATTTATCACATAATTGATCTGAGAAGGAACACACTGGAATTTGTCTGCAATCTCACTTCTTTTAATTTCAACTACCTCTTTTTCACTCATGTCCAATACCGCTTTTAAGTATTGTTCAATAATGTCTGAAATATTTCTCACACAGCCCTCCTCCTCGCATTGACTTTGACTATATTTGACCTTAGTTTTACTATAATTGCATTGAGTAATTTTTTCAACTCATATGCTCATTATGACTAATATTACCATTTTTTCAGATTAGAAAACCTTTTGCACACCATTTACTTTTTTTATTTCTTCCATAAAGGTTGCACTATTTCCTGCACCTTTCGCACGAATAACATATTGAAATTGTTTTTTTCCCGTTTTCGACTTTATATTTAGTAAGTAAACCCGATCAACTAATACATCCATTTCTTCTAACTTTTGAACAAACTCCCCTAACTCTCCGTCAAAAAATACAGCTTTTATAATACGGTCATGAGAACCTTTAAGAACAGGATCCATTTTATTTAAGAATATAAGACTTAGTAACACAACTGCTGTCGAAAATGCAGCTAAATCATACATACCCGCACCAATAACAAGTCCAATTCCTGCTACAACCCATATAGATGCAGCAGTTGTTAATCCCTTAACCGTAGCACCTTTAACTAAAATGGTACCAGCCCCTAAAAAGCCTATTCCACTTATTACATAAGATGGAATCCGTGCTGGATCATATTGAACGTGCTGATTTTCCTCCAAAAATTGAGAAAAACCAAATAATGAAAGTAGCATCATTAAACATGCCCCTACCCCAACCAGTAAATGTGTACGAAATCCGGCTGGATGACGCTTAACCTCACGCTCTATACCAATAACCCCACAAAGAAGGGCTGCTAAAATAAGCCTTAGAAACATAACACCAGAATCGTCGAACATCCCCCTCACTCCTTTTGAATGAGTACTGATTATTTTTACTAGAGTCTCTATCGAAAAAATTTGTTGATTGTATTATGTATATGAGAAAAATTATAAATTTTATGCTTTATGTAAAAAAAGTGAAAGGTAAATAAAATTGTATCTGTTGTTATGAGGAGTTCGTGAAGGGTGACAGGAGAATTATTAAACGCTGTGGTTGTGTTTGTTGTCGGTCTTTTACATTGTGGAACAGAATTCATGAAACTATTTTAGAAAGTGATTTAATATAAGTAATTGTCCTGTGCTTTACGAGATGTGCATGCAAAAAAAGAGTAGCTCATTCGCTACTCTTTCGTTTCACTTGCCTGGCAGCGTCCTACTCTCACAGGGAAAACCCAACTACCATCGGCGCTGAAGAGCTTAACTTCCGTGTTCGGTATGGGAACGGGTGTGACCTCTTCGCTATCGCCACCAGACACTTATTTAAG
>NZ_JALAZE010000012.1 GCF_022809095.1 Bacillus kexueae | reverse complement strand
ACCCGTCCGCCGCTAACGTCAAGGGAGCAAGCTCCCTATCTGTTCGCTCGACTTGCATGTATTAGGCACGCCGCCAGCGTTCGTCCTGAGCCAGGATCAAACTCTCCAAAAAAGTTTGATTGCTCATAAAATAAGAATTAACGTTGACGCTTCGTTTTGTTTAGTTTTCAAAGATCATTTTATGGAGCGGGTGATGGGAATCGAACCCACGACATCAGCTTGGAAGGCTGAGGTTTTACCACTAAACTACACCCGCATAGCTCCGTCTGGTCGGGAAGACAGGATTCGAACCTGCGACCCCATGGTCCCAAACCATGTGCTCTACCAAGCTGAGCTACTTCCCGGTTATGGCGCGCCCGAGAGGATTCGAACCCCTAACCTTTTGATCCGTAGTCAAACGCTCTATCCAATTGAGCTACGGGCGCTTTATCAAGAAAGACGAATTCTATTATAACAATTTTCAATTTGTTTGTCAATACTTTTTTTGAGAAGTTTTTATAAACTTTCTCTATGCGGTAGAGAGGACTCGAACCTCCACGGGGTCGCCCCCACTAGGCCCTCAACCTAGCGCGTCTGCCATTCCGCCACTACCGCAGAAATGGTGCGGGTGGAGGGACTTGAACCCCCACGCCGTGCGGCACTAGATCCTAAGTCTAGCGCGTCTGCCAATTCCGCCACACCCGCATTTAGTATTGAAAAATGGTGAGCCATGGAGGACTCGAACCTCCGACCCTCTGATTAAAAGTCAGATGCTCTACCAACTGAGCTAATGGCTCGAAACTTGGCTGGGCTAGCTGGATTCGAACCAGCGCATCACGGAGTCAAAGTCCGTTGCCTTACCGCTTGGCTATAGCCCAATAACTTTAAAAACAACAAAATCTATTCTATCAAATTGTTGCATCTAAGTCAAGCAAAAAAATGGCGGTCCCGACGGGAATCGAACCCGCGATCTCCTGCGTGACAGGCAGGCATGTTAACCGCTACACCACGGGACCTAATGTATGGTGGAGGATGACGGGATCGAACCGCCGACCCCTTGCTTGTAAGGCAAGTGCTCTCCCAGCTGAGCTAATCCTCCAGTTATTTAATGGGAAGTTTCAACAACTTCCCATTAAGGCGAATTATGTATGACCCGTACGGGATTCGAACCCGTGTTACCGCCGTGAAAGGGCGGTGTCTTAACCACTTGACCAACGGGCCATGAATGGCGGAGAAGGAGGGATTTGAACCCTCGCGCCGCTTGCGCGACCTACACCCTTAGCAGGGGCGCCTCTTCAGCCACTTGAGTACTTCTCCGTATGGCTCCGCAGGCAGGATTCGAACCTGCGACCGTTCGGTTAACAGCCGAATGCTCTACCACTGAGCTACTGCGGAATAATTAAGTGAAGACTTTATTTATTTTAATTATTCTTTTCTGATTTGTCAACAAGTTTTTTGGCAGAAACTTGTTTTTATCACCGCATCTACTTAATGACGACGGCTTTTATAATTTAACATATCCTTCAAAATTTAGTCAAGCATTTTTAATAAAAAAATTTTCCCCTTACATTTACCACATACGTATCTCGTTGTATCCATCTTTTTATACCGAATGAAAGATTGAGAACAGTCTTTACAACGATACTCATACACTTTTCGATTAGCACGAGTAGTTTTTCGTGGAAGCGGAGTGCAAAATCTAGGTGCCCCGACTTTTAATAAAAGGTCCTTAAAATCTTGATCACGGTGTTTGTATCCTTTGCCTTCCAAATGCAAGTGATAGTGACATAACTCATGCTTAATAATCCCTTCTATTTCTTCTAGTCCATATACCTCATAATATTTTGGGTTAATCTCAATGTTATGAGTTTGCAATAAATATCTCCCACCAGTCGTTCGGAGTCTAGAATTAAAGTACGCTCGATGAGTAAAGGGCTTCTGAAAATATTCAGTTGATATCGATTCAACCAATGTTTGCAATTGTTCGTCGTTCATACAAACACCTTCTTTATTTAATTAGCTCACAGGACAACACATAGGCGCATACATTATATAACAAATTAGTTTGGGAGGTTATATCCGATGCCTACATGGCTAAAAAATCAAATGATGCGTGCTTTTTACCAGAAGGATCGCTATCAAATAAAACTCCTAAATCAATGTTGGTATTTTTACCGAAAAAAACACTGCTCATAACAAGCAGTGTTCCATTATGTCTATTGTATCATAGTAAGAGCAACTCGTCCTTTTTCAACATCAACTGAATCTACCCATACTGTCACGATATCTCCTACTGAAACAACGTCTAGAGGATGCTTCACAAAACGGTTACTTAGTTTAGATATATGGACTAATCCATCTTGTTTAACCCCTATATCCACAAATGCACCAAAATCTACTACATTTCGCACTGTCCCTTGTAATTCCATTCCTTGCTTTAAGTCTTCGAGCTTCAAGACATCTTTTTTCAACAACGGCTTAGGAACTTCGTCTCGCGGATCACGTTCAGGTCGCACGAGAGCATCAACGATATCTTTTAACGTGTATTCGCCAATTTCTAGCTCTTTCGCTACTTGCGTAAGTTCAATCGTTTTTAGCGCTTCCTTCAACTTTTCAGATCCAATGTCTTCTTTTGTCAAAGACAAACTCGTTAATAATTTTTCAACGTCTTCATAGCTTTCTGGGTGGATTCCTGTTCGGTCAAGTACATCATTCCCATCAACTATTCGTAAGAATCCTATACATTGTTCGTACGTTTTAGCACCGAGCCTTGGAATATCTTTCAATTGCTTTCGATTTGTAAATTTACCAACTTCCTCACGACGCTTTACAATATTATTCGCCACTGTCTTACTTAACCCAGATACATATTGTAAGAGAGCTGGAGAGGCAGTATTTACATTTACACCTACTTGGTTTACTACCGTTTCTACAACAAAAGTTAACGATTCATTCAACCTTTTTTGTGATACATCGTGCTGGTATTGACCAACACCAACAGATTTCGGGTCAATTTTGACAAGTTCAGCTAGTGGGTCTTGTAGTCTTCGTGCAATGGATACTGCACTTCTTTCTTCTACTTGTAAGTCAGGAAACTCTTCCCTCGCAAGATCAGAAGCAGAATATACACTAGCACCCGCTTCATTTACGATTAAATAATAAATGTCGTGATCTAGCTCTCTTATTACTTGCGCAATAAATTGTTCGGTTTCCCTAGAAGCAGTCCCATTTCCGATAGCAATAACTTCAATATTATAAGTTTTTAATACGTCAACCAGTTTTCGCTTTGCTTCATCGATCTGATTTTTAGGTGGGTGTGGGTACACAACCGCAATGGAGAGCATTTTCCCTGTTTCATCAACGACTGCTAATTTACATCCAGTTCGATAAGCTGGGTCCACACCGAGGACCATTTTCCCTTTTAGTGGTGGTTGAAGTAGAAGCTTCCGTAAGTTTTCAGAGAAGATGTGAATTGCCCGTTCTTCCGCATGCTCTGTCAACTCTTTTCGAATATCTCGATCGATGGAAGGTTCGATTAATCGCTTATAAGCATCTTCTATGGCTGATTTCATAAATGCCGTCGCAATCGAACCCTTTTTTCCTAACTTATTTTCCATGTATGAGATAATTTCTTCTATCGGGGCCACTGTCGAAACTTTTAATATTTCCTCTTTTTCACCACGGTTCATAGCTAACACACGATGTGGAACAACTTTATGAATCGGCTCTTCATATTGGTAGTACATTTCGTAAACTTTATTGTCATCCAATTCTTCTTTTTTACCTACAGAGGTAATGTTCCCTTTTTTCCATGTTAACTGACGGATGTGTTGACGAATCGCAGCATCATCGGAGATCCATTCGGCTACTATATCGTTTGCACCCGCCAACACATCTGCTACTTCAACCAATTCCTTTTCATGGTTTATGTATTTTTTTGCTTCTTCTTCTATATCTCCAGATGTCGGTTGAGAAAATAACCATTTAGCAAAAGGTTCTAACCCTTTTTCTTTTGCAATTGTAGCCTTAGTTCTTCTTTTTTGTCGGTATGGTCGATATAAATCTTCTACTTGCTGAAGTTTAGTGGCCGCAATAATTTTCTTCTTTAGTTCTTCTGTTAGCTTGTCTTGCTCGGCGATTAGACGGATAACTTCTTCTTTTCTCGTTTGAAGATTTTGCATATAAGTCCAGCGTTCTTCAATCGTCCGAATCTGTACTTCATCTAACGCGCCCGTTTGCTCTTTTCGATAGCGAGCAATAAACGGAACTGTATTCCCCTCATTTAATAGTTGAATAACATTTTCAATTTTTTGCTTTGGGAGTGATAATTCTTCGCTTATTAACGTTAAAATACGAGCTTGTTGTTCCATCTTTTTTCCTCCACCTTTGACTGCAGTATGCCAATATTTTACCAAACGCAATAGGTCCGTTCCAACGAGGATTCATGCTTTTAATAATAGACCATGCTAATATTATTGTTACTTGCTTCGATTACAAAGGTCTTCTGCTTTAGACAAAAAGCATTTTGTATGATGAAGATCATCTGTATTTCAGCTACAGATAGATTCTGTCCCGAGACTAAAGCTAAGTCTCCTTACCCTTCACTCTGTTTCGTTCCATTTTCGATAAATCATCCAACAATTAAAGTGGATGATTTTCCCACAAGAGAATTGTTAAAATGTTATAAAAGCTTTGGAGGGGAAAGCGATGAAAGTCAATAAAAGTGAGATACTAACAAACGGCAATTCGATTAGTTATACACATATAGAAACAGGCTCCCAATCGGTTTGCTTTATGTTTTCAGGTTCAGGATACAATTACGATAAACCCCTATTCTATTATGCAACTATGACAATGCTCCAAAACAAAATTGACATAGTTCATATCCATTACTCGTATGGGGAAGATTTCTTTCAAAAGCCTCTTGAAGAAATCACCAAAACAATGACGGATGATGTTAACCCTGTCATTTTAGAATTTCTCAAAAAAAGCCAATACAACGAAACCATTTTTTTAGGAAAATCCCTTGGTACAATTCCAATTGCCAATGATCTAATGAAAAGAGATGAATTCCTAAAATCAAAAATGATTTTATTAACCCCTCTGTTGAAATTTGATTCGATCTTTGACTCCATCTTAAATAGCCAACATGAAGGGTTGTTAGTTATCGGGGACAAAGATCACTATTTCGATTCAACCAAAGTTGAACAATTAATTAAATCAAATTTAGAGATTCATGTTGTCCCAAATGCTAATCATTCCTTAGATGTTGGTACATTTGAAACAACAAATTCACTTTTTGCTTTAACAAAGGTAATGGAAAAACTACAGGAAACCATCAGTACATATTAGGGATAAACAGAGTTGTCCTAAAAAACGAACCATTATTGCTTCTAATTTAAATTACTGAGATAAATACAAAAGAGGTGTTAATTGCACCTCTTTTTAATATAGCTATTTTAATTTTGCACTTCAAAATCGAACTCGTATAACTTTTAAAATAATTGTCCGACTACATATGTTAAATCATCGGTCCGAAGGGGTACGAGATGCTTTAAAGAATCAGACATTTCCTCGACCGATTCGGAATCTTTTAAGATTGGCCTATTGGACGTAACACTTAAGCCATCCGTATACATAAGAAATTTCGACTCTGGTTCATATTGAAACCGATGAATTCGGTATTTCTGAGGTTTTCCTGATAAGTAGCCGCTAACAGGCAATGGAAAGATAAAGCGATCCGAAGGGATATAGAAGGCAAAGCGGATATTACCGACGGAACTATAACAACATTCTCTCGTTGTCAAATCAATCTTCAAGATAGCAACTGTCGCTCCTCGCTTATTTTTCATCTCTTCATTACAAAGAGACATTAATGTCTCGATTGATTCATCTTTATTTTGTTCGATGATTTGACAGATGGCAGCCGATGATACATGTGCTGCCTCACCACTACCAAGCCCATCTGCCACTACACATAAATAGGATTCATCCGTTACGAGCATATAAAAAGAATCTCCACAATAAACATTGCCGATTTTTTCAATTTGATAAGCGAGAACATTAATTTTCTCCGTTTTTTGCAACTGCATCATGAGGGTGACTCCATCATATCTGCTCTAGCCGCTTTGCGTAATTTATCAATCGCTCGGCGCTGCAATCGTGAGACATGCATCTGAGAGATACCTAGCAATTCACCAGTTTCTTTTTGGCTTTTACTATTCAAAAATATATGCTCAATAATTTGTTTTTCACGGTCTGTTAATACGTGAAGTATTTTTTGTAAGGTGAGGCGTTGATTAATGTGCTCATACCCTTCTTCCGCCTGCCCTATGACGTCCAGTATCGTTACTGTGCTTCCATCTGAATCCGCCTCGATCGCATGGTCAACAGAAAGCGCTTGATAGCTCCTCCCCATTTCCATCGCTTCTAACACTTCTTCTTCAGTAGCATCAATATATTCAGCAATTTCGACTACTTTCGGCGAGCGTTGAAGTTCATTCGTAAGGTGGTCGACAGCTGATTTAATTTTCGGACCTAGTTCTTTAATACGTCTTGGAACATGAACACTCCAAGTTTTATCACGCAAATATCGCTTCATCTCACCAACGATGGTGGGGATGGCGAATGCCTCAAACGGCTTCCCTACGGTTACGTCATAGCGTTGTATAGCGCCGATAAGTCCCACCATCCCGACTTGGATGAGGTCTTCTAAATAGCTTTTCCCATTTACATACTTGCGCGCTAATGAATGTACGAGGTTTTCATATTGGAAAATGAGTTGTTCCTGAGCTTCTTGATCACTATGTTCTTGATAAAGACGGATGAGTTCATGAATCTCCTCTTTAGTTCGTTTCTGTTTTGGAGATAACTGTTTCATTTTCGACTCTCTCCCCATTTAAAAACTTCGTCATAAAGACGGTTACACCTGATTCAGCTAATACTTTCACCTCATCCATCAATGTATCAATCAAGAATAACCCTAACCCTCCTTCGTTTAAATCTTCAATCGGTATAGAGGGTGTGTACGGGCCTAGCTGTTCACGTAATTTATCAAACTCAAAACTTTCACCGCGATCAGCCACCATCACTTCCAACCGGTCTTCATAAATCCCAAAGCCAATAATCATTTCGCCCGGATGCTCTTTGTAAGCATGTTTCACAGCATTTGTACAAGCTTCACTCGTTGCAACTTTTAAGTCTTCAATTTCGTCATACGTAAAACCCATTCGACTGGCTATTCCTGAAAGAGTCAGACGAACAACACCAATGTATTCCGGCTTCGCAGGAAACTTCATCTCAACATAATCTTTTATCATTTCCATTAGTTCTCACCTACTGCTTTGGTTGAAATATCGATGATGTCACTTAAGCCTGTTATCGAAAATAGTCGCTCTAATCGAGGGGACAAATCCGTTAGCTTAAGATGACCGTTATGCTTTCGTACACTCTTTAACAATCCAACAAATACTCCTAACCCAGTACTATCCATATATTGCACATCTTGTAAACAAACCGTCATATACACATTTTCTTTTTCGGAATAAGGCATTAAAGACTCTTTTAATTTCGGAGCGGTGAACGCATCGATTTCCCCCTTCAAATGTACGAACACTTCATTCTTCGTCTCATTTATATTAATCGTTAAATTCATCCCGATTCCCTCCACCTAAAGGACTGTCTTATTTACTAGCTATTTACCCTTAAAACTCAAACCCTAAACCTTACGTTTTAAAAGAATTAATGTAAAATCATCTTGGAGTTGAAAATCCTGCATTCGTTCAAATTCGCTATAAACGAGATTTACACACTCTTGAGCAGGTAAATGCATATACTTTCGAATCGTAGAAGTAATGGTACTTCGTTCAACAAATCCTTCTTTCGTACGCGTTTCCGTAACCCCATCTGACAGTAAAATAATAAAATCACCAATCTCTAATACTTTTTCGTATTGGCGATATTCAATGTTTCGATTGATTCCTAACACAAGTCCTTTTGTCTTCAAATCATAAAAAGCATCATCCTTAGCAGAATAATAGAACCCTGGTTCATGACCAGCTGATGAGAATGCAAATGTATGCTTTACTGTATCGTACATACCGAAAAACATCGTAATAAACATACTCTCATCTACATTTTGTTCCACTACGCTATTCAAGTTTTCCAATACTCTACTTGGGCTTTTTCTCGATTCTGGTAGACTGTCCATCGCATACTTAATCATGGACATACATAATGCTGCTGGTATTCCCTTTCCGATTACATCCGCTATGGCGACGCTGATCGTGTCTTCATCTTGAACGAAATGATAGTAATCGCCGTTCATGATTTTTGCCGGAACGCTTTTCACGCCAATATCTAAACAGCTCACATCTGGTATTTCCGTCTCTAAAAGAGTTTGTTGGACATTTGCCGCAATCTCCATTTCTGACTTCAACTCTTGTTGTTTATTCCGCAAAAACTGATGTTCTTGATAAGCTAGCCCATAACCTATCATGACTTCTAGTAGAAAATCAAAGGAATGAAAAACGGAGGAAGGCAGTGATGGAAAAAGCTCTTCCATTACTTTTTTATGCATGCTCACAATTTCATCCGGTGCAATTTGTTGTTCAATGACGTGTCGGCTAAATTTTTGCCCTTCATACAACGTTTCTTCTGTCTTTTGTTCGATAAAATCTTCTACTAATTTTTTATATATAAGCATTCGTTCATTCTGACTATCCATATTAGCTCCCCCTATCGAAGCCATTTCACAACGGTTATTTCTGTCCCTTCTCCCATGTTAGACACAATATCAAAGTCATCCATTAATCGCTTAACTCCCGGCAGTCCAGCACCTAATCCTCCCGATGTTGAGAAGCCATCCTCCATCACCTTTCGAATGTCGGAAATGCCAGGGCCTTGATCTTTGGCGACCACTTTCATTCCCGATTTCCCAACATGATCAATTCGTTCAATGTATATATGCCCCTCTTCAGCATATAGATAAATATTTCGAGCAAGCTCTGAAATCGCAGTCGTTATCCTAGCTTGGTCGACCGAGCCAAACCCGAGCTCTTTCGCTAGGTTGCGACCTAATTGGCGGGCAGCTACGATGTCCCACTCTGTCACAATTTTTACATAAGACTCGTTGGTCATCGGCTTCCCCCCAACTCCTGCTGAAGTTTCTCAAGGCCTTTTTCAAGATCAAGCGCGGTATGTACCTCACGAAGTTCAATCCCTAATTCAATTAGCGTGATTGCAACAGCAGGCTGGATTCCAGTCAAGACAACCCTTGCTCCCATCAGCTTTGACATATTGATAACATCCCCTAATATTTTGGCGATGAAGGAATCAATCACCTCAACCGACGTTAAGTCAATCACGACTCCTCTGGCACCGGTCGTATGAATTTTATTAAGTAAATCTTCTTGAAATTGTAAAGCCGTTTGGTCATCAAGCTCTAACTGAATGGAAACGAGCAAGCAATTATATAATTTTAAAATAGGAATACGTTGAATTTGCATTACTCACCCTCCACTTCAACAATTTTACGATTCGTCATTTGTAAAGCCGTTTCAATTCCTTTTAATAACGTGTTCTTCGTTGTAATGTTACTGAGGTCGATACCAAGGTTAACGATGGTTTGTGCGATTTCAGGACGAATGCCGACAAGCAAACATTTAGCCCCAACCAATCGAACAGCCTCAGCAGCTTGGATGATATGGTGCGCAACCATCGTATCAACCACAGGTACTCCTGTAATATCGATTAGAACTACTTCAGAACGATACTTCACGACGCCATTTAATAAGTTCTCCATTATACGTTTCGCACGATCGGTATCGATTGTGCCCACAAGCGGCATAACTGCGATTCGATCAAACACTGGGATTAATGGGGCAGACAATTCTTGTAGAGCGATTTTTTGCAAATCGATAGTTCGTTCAAATGTGGCAGTATATTGTTGGAGCAATTCGGCATTAATTGGAGACACCACTTTCTCAATCTCCCAAAGAAGCTCCACATGTCTCTCTGATGACTCTTTTTTTGCCAACATTTGAAAGACCACGCGTTCAAATATACTTAAGCTCTTCGTAACCATATGTATCGGCCAACCAGCCTGCACAAACTTTCGAGAAAGCTCCTCAGCTTTCGGGGAAATTTTCTGTTCAGGGGTGAAATAATAAAGGTTTAACATGGAGATATAATCATTAGAAATCGTAGAAAAGACTTGCTCTGTCACGGTATTCGAATATTGCTCTTTTTCTTCTAGTAATTGTTGTGTCCACGTTTCGATAATTACTTCTCTATTTTTTTCAATGAATGTTGGTACCATTTTGTTCTCTCCCATTGAAAATCCTCCTCTTCCCATTTGGTTATTCATAAAGGTGATAGAACCGATAATACTAAATAGAAATCATTCTCATTTTATTATACCTGTTCTTAACAATTGTGAAAAATACAATAATTTTAACGAGGACTATGCTGTCTATCATCAACATATCCTAATATCGATTCAGGGGAGGATATTCAATTTTTTCTTAAAAAGCTAGCCAGTGTTGCTTTCCCACCATTATTTCATTGAGACTTTGCTTGAGATATTTCCTTTCTGCCGGGTCCTTTCCTCTACATCCAGCAGAAGACAAAAGCCTTCCGCTTGAAAAAATCACCCTAACCGCATTTGATTAGTACTAGGCGAAAAGCGCAAAGTGCAAGTCCTTAGGCGAAGGGCGCTGGAGGACGAGCGAGGAGGCTTCCGTCGTCACAGCAGGGCCGAAGCGACCCGAGCTGATGGCGCTTGGAGCTAGACACAAAAATACTGTAAAGAGAATACTTTAACACTTTATTGAACGTAAACTTTCTGTAACAACAAAAAAAGTTGCCATTAAAGGCAACCTGTAAGGACATATTTATATAAGTGCATTAAAAGTCGATAAGCCCTAGACTAATTTGTAAGGCCTCATCCACTTTTTCCATCATTTCATCATCTAAATGAGTAATTTTATCAGTTAACCGTTGTTTATCAATGGTCCTGATTTGTTCGAGCAATATGACTGAATCACGTTCAAAACCGTACTTTTTCGCATCAATTTCAACATGAGTAGGCAACTTAGCCTTTTGAATTTGAGCGGTAATGGCCGCAACAATCACCGTTGGACTGAACCGATTTCCAATATCGTTTTGGATGATTAAAACAGGACGAACGCCTCCTTGCTCGGAACCAACAACTGGGGATAAATCAGCAAAATAAACGTCGCCGCGTTTAACAATCAATGGATTACCCCCCGCTTACTAAGCGTTCAACGGTGTGGTCCGCTTCATACTCAGCTAGAAAGGCTTCAGAAGCGATATTTAAATTAATCTTTGCCATTTCCATATAACCACGTCTCATCGATTCACGAATTTGGCGCTTCTTACGTTCACGTAAATACATTTTAGTGGCTTGATAAATAAGATCACTTCTATTTCCGTTTTCCTGTTTCACTAAACCATCAATTTCAGAAACAAGTGTTTGCGGTAATCGTACTAAAATTTCAGTTGTTGCGCTGGACTCAGACACAAACATACACCTCCACCGATCTACACAGCCAATTCTCCATTCCACCTTCAATAATATCACTTATAGTAGGTGAATTAAAGCCATTTTTGTATATTTCCCCTCTATTATCGACAATAAATGGATTTTTTTATTCATGATTTCATTTTATTGTAAGGCTAATTTCTAAAAGTTGCGGCTTTTTGTTTTACACCAAAGGCGAAAGGCGGACGTTTTTCAGCAGTAAAACCAACCCTCCTACACCTTTTCTGGAAGGGCTCAATCACTATTGCTACACTTTAGTCGCTGTTTTTCGCTACACGTTAAAAAATGCTACGAAAACAGCCTAAAGCAATGAGTTTCTCACTTCCATTATACTCCCATTTTTTAAAAACATACGGGGAACACGCCAACTAATCATACAAGGTACTTCATAATTGATGGTTTCAAGCCTTTTCGCCACTTCATTAACGGAAATGGTTTGATCTTTTTGTGAACCGATTAACGTTACTTTTGTTCCGAGTGGTTTTTCTTCCTTTAATTTAATCATCATTTGGTCCATACAAATCCGGCCGACGATTGGTACACGTTCTCCATCTACGAGTACGTCACTTCCTGATAGACGGCGAATCCAGCCATCTGCATACCCAATCGGTACGGTTCCAATCCATTCATCTTCACTTGCTGTATACGTCGCTCCGTAGCTTATTTTCTCTCCCTTTTTCACCTTTTTAATATGGACGATCGATGAATGAAGAGAAAACGCTTCTTTTAATTTGAAAGGAATTTCATCCACAATGTCTAATGAAGGCGGAAGACCATACATTGAAATTCCATACCGCACTGCATTAAAGACATCGTTTGGAAAACGTAAACTCGTTGCACTATTGGCGCAATGAATTAAAACACCCTTATGCTCGAAATGCTTTAACATCGTTAGAAAACGATCGTATTGCCCTTTAAAATACGCAGTATCTTTTTCATCAGCTGTTGCAAAATGAGTGAAAACACCTTCCAATTGAAAGCAAGCATGAGTATCAATAAAGGAAAGTGACTCGACAAGCTCTTCTTCCTCTCGAATTCCGAGCCTTCCCATACCTGTGTCCAGCTTCATGTGTAAACTTACTTCGTGATGAAGCAAATACTTCCCTGCTTGTTTTAACCATTCTTTTGAATAAGCTGTTAACGAAATATGATTTTCAGCAGCAATTGTAACATCAGATGGTCGCACAGCCCCCATGACAAGAATTGGAACTGTTACCCCTTTCTTTCGCAACGCCAAGGCTTCATCTAAAAAAGCGACTGCTAAACGTGTAGCCCCTGCCTTTAACGCCGCATTCGCCACTTCAAGGTCTCCATGACCATACGCATTCGCTTTTACAACAGCCATAATTTCCGTATTAGGTGGTAATTGTTTTTTCAATGATTGAACATTCGCTTCAATATGATCTAAATTAATTTCTGCCCACGTATCACGGTAAAAGTTCTGCATTTCCTTCCCATCCTCTACATGTCGAATGTTTTATTTTCCATTTTATCACGAAACATTTCGACTTTGGCAAGATAGAAACAAAAAGCGTATGTGCGAAGAAGCGGAACAACCAGCAGATAAATTTCGCCTCATGTAAAAAGTTCTTTTCTCATGAAAAGAATCGAGCGGTAAAACCGCTCGATACATTTTTACTTTCCAGCTTGAGCTTGAACAGATTGGGCAATTGAAATCATTTCATCTTGCGTCAAATCACTTGATGCAAGCATATAGTTTACACCGTCATAAGACCATGTCACCGATTTTTCGGTAAGTGCCCCAACTGTAAATCCTAAATCCACTGGTTCCCCACTCACGTATTCAGCTGTTGTAACAGGCGCAATGGACGCTCGCTCTTGTATTAACGTAAATGAACGTTCTCCACTGTAAGTTAATACAATTCGCTTTCCATCTTCAGTCGCGACCTCTTTTTCTTGCGTTAACGTAATGCCTGGTGGTAAATGTTCTTCCTTCGGATACATAACAGCAAACTTATCTTCCATCTCTTGTGCGAGAGTTGGTATTTCTACTTGTGCATTGGACATATTTTTCTCCATGTCAAATGCATTTGCATCAAATTTCGGATTCGCTTCGAAATTTGAAAACTCAACTGTCACGAGCGGATTTTTATCTACATCTAGCACTTTTACCCCCATCGGAGATAAATCTTTATTAAATGTTATTTCTTGATAAGGAAGCATATTGCTATTTTGATAGTTCGTTTTTGTCCCAAATACGTATGTGTTTTCGACCGCCTCAAATGTAGCCTCTCCATCATTTAATACATCTTTTACAAGTGATTCATACAAATATGCTTGGCTACTATTTTGTGGCCACTCACTTTGAAAGCGGAAGCTTTTGTTGAGTGCCGGTGTCAACACGAATACCCCATCATCATTTCTGAGTATAATTTGGCTTTGTTCTTTACTTGCGTTTTTCAACGCCACTCGATAGTAGTTTGGCTTTTTATGCCAAACCTCAACTTCATAAACTTGTGGCTCTTCCCCCGTTTGAATCGTCATCTTCGCATCCGTTTTATACCCGTTTAATTCTTCCACCTTTTTATCAAGTGAATTCGTAATATCTTCTTGCGACTTCCCCCCGCACGCTGCTAAAATTCCGCTCACTAGCACGAAAACCAATAGTAACAGAAAGCCTCTCCTCAAGTTTTTTCAACCCCTTTGTCTCAATTGACGTTACAAGAGATGATGAAACAGTATCCACCGCTTCTCTCAGCTCTCTTATCGCACTAAAAATATATGAGACAAGGATAGGGTTTATGCAGACTAGCTTTCAATCATTTCGATAATTACTTGCGCAACCGCAAACTGATTACTATGTGTAATCGTTACATGTACAGTATGATGGGTAATCATTTGATGAAGAACAGGTCGACCCAATTCATCATTTAACACCTCTATATCTTGGAAACTAACTTGTGCACCAATCCCTGTACCAATTGCTTTACTAAACGCTTCCTTTGCGGCAAAGCGTCCAGCAACATATTCAATCTTCCGATGTTCAGACAGTTCATCGTATCGTTCTTTCTCACGCTCCGTTAATACTCGAAAAACAAAACGTTCATTACGAGCAATTAGATCACTTATTCTTTGTAATTCTACGATATCTAACCCAATTCCACTTATCATCCTATTCAACCACCTTTATATGTACTATTCTACCCACCTAACGCATACATGTTTAGTATGAAGTGAATCTCGTCCTGTTAAAGGAGTTTATCTTATGTTTACTCGAAATGAAAGCTTTCAAACCTTCGTAGAGAAATACCCCATCATTACCTTAATCTGTTTCTTTCAACTCATTTTATGGATTTTATTCAGTTTACCATTCCCCATCTTCACGCTTTATTTCGGCCTTTTAAGTGGTTACAACGGAGGAATTGACGCAGGTGAATGGTGGAGACTACTAACTCCAGTGTTTCTTCACGCTAGTTTTTCCCACCTACTCTTTAATTCACTTGCCCTTATTCTATTTGCCCCGCCACTCGAGCGTATGTTAAAAGGATTGAAGTTTACTACCTTTTATTTCACAACGGGTATACTGGCTAATGTGGCGACTTACATTATTGAACCTCCATTTTACATTCATGTCGGAGCATCAGGTGCCATATATGGATTGTTCGGTCTCTACGTTTTTATCGCTATGAAACGTCCGTATTATATGGATAAACAAAGCAAGCAGCTTATTTTAACCATCATTGGAATTGGACTAATTATGACGTTTTTAAGTCCAAATACGAATGTCGTTGCGCATTTAGCTGGTCTTATGGCTGGGTTTCTTCTAGGACCACTATTTTTAAAAGCTCACAACAATTAGTCAGACAGGATAAAAAAGGGGCACATTGTATTGCGCCCCTTTCACTCTATTTTATGAACGTGAATACCAATCATAAATCTCCATTCCATCTTTCTCTTCTAAGTGTCTGACAGAATACAATCTCCCCGAAAATCCGTTCATGATAGAAGAAGAGATGGTTAAAAGATTCTTCCTTCTTTGAAAATAGGTCGATTGGACATCCAAGGATTGAATTCGTCTTTTCTCCATTAAAACAACTACTTTGCTTATGTGTCGAAAGGATAGCGTCAGTCGGTTTCCATCTATCAACCAACCGCCATCCCTGTATTGATAATAACTTATGAAAAGACTAACGGGGACAAGTAGTAACGCCAGCAGCCCCCAAGGTGCGAATATCATCGATAATGGAACAGCCACTATTAGTGTCAACATGACATTAACGATCGAAAACCGAGGCAGTGCTCGTTTCGGCAACGGATTGAGGGTTTCAGGAACTCGGATGAGCAAGTATTCTTCTAACTTCTTAATCAATTCTTTCTTCGAAATGAGCGGGAACAAAATGCCCCCTTCATCTCCTTCACCATTTCCTGTACTAGCCGTTTCAATGTAAACGGTCGCGAAACCGAAAGCTTGGCGTACTGGATTCTCGACAATTCGCACCGCTTGGATTCTCTCAAGCGGTACCGTAAATGTTCGCTTTTCAATTACCCCCTTTGAAATGGTCAACTCATCTTCCTTCAGTACGACGCGAAAATGAGCATACTTTAACAGAACCCCAAGCACACTAATTCCCCACGCTACCACTAAAAGAAACGTAACGGTTAACAAAATGGTGACGATACCGCCCTCAAGAATCTCTTTTACCCGAGTTTCAATAGACGAAAAGAATTCATTCGTCAACAATTCATCGAACTGAGACAAAAAAGCTAATATTGAAAGGATGACACCGAAGCCACTTGACGTTGCGGCAGTCATTAATAGCTGTTTTGTTGTCATTCGATAGATTGTTTGATCGCGCTCCTTTTCAACGACTTCTTGATGCTTATTCATTCGAAGCCATTCCTGAAGTTCTACCGCATCCTCTTTCTTGATTGCTGACAGCTCAATCTCTGCTTGTTCGCCTCCACCAGCTGTTTCAATTTGAAGTTTGACAAGTCCAAACAGCTGTTGAATAAGTCCTGCTGACACATGTACCGTTTGAATTCGTTCTAGTGGGATATATCGTTTCTTTTTAAAAATCCACCCATAATCTAACCGAAACTCATCTTCTTCCACACGATATGTATAATGTATCCAATAGATAAAACTATATAAAAGGATGACAAAAATAATAACGGCCATTCCGATGTAACTATAAATTTTATATTCTACTGGCATCCCAACAAATAAAATTAAAAAAGTAGCGATTAAATTTCTCAACAATTTCACAAGCTTCACAATGCCCGCAACGGGATGAAGCCGTCTTGCTTCATACATCTTCTTTCGCCTCCCTCGCAAGTTGGGAGATATAGTCGCGAAGTTGATCTGCTTTTTCTACATCTAATGCCGGTATCTCATGGACAGTAGCTGCCGTTGCGATGGTTACATTGGCTAATTTATACTTCCGAAGAATAGGTCCTTCAGACGTGTCCACATGTTGAACTCGAATCATAGGGACTAATACACGTTTGACAACAAAGACGCCGTATTGAAGTTCCACTTCATGTTCCCTTACTTCATACCGCCACATTCGATATTTAACACTTGGGACATACATAACGGAAACGATCCAATACAGGATATAGCCACCCCCAGCGATCCATAAAACCCAATTGGGTACTTCCAAAATAAAGTAGCTAAAAAGTGCTCCTGCTACGAGGAAAACGAGCACAAAAAAAGCATTCAAAATCGCATTCAGCCGAAACACATTTAATGCTTTTCGACTTAACGCATGGGTGGGGTATGGTCGCAATTTAATCCCTCCATTACTAATTCATTAAGAAACACACATGATTTTACACTCACACCCCGGACATGAAAATTTATTCTCCCCGGGGTTTTTTCTTTCTACCATCTACCTATCATGATCGATCATTCAGCTCATAGGTAATTTTTATTTTCACAGAAAAAGCGCAAGTCCTTAGGCGAAGGGCGCTGGAGGACCTGCGAGGAGGCTTCCGTCGCCAAAGCAGGGCCGAAGCGACCCGAGCTGATGGCGCTTTGCGCTAGACACCAAAAAACTGTAAAGAGAATACGTTAACACTTTATGGAACGTAAACTTTCTGTAACAATAATAAAAAAGCATGCGGTCACCCCGCATGCTCTTTTTCTCTGTCTTCCTCTACTTATCTTGAGCGTGAGGATGAGACATTTCGGTTTCCTCTAGAACGATTGTGAGATTGTCTCTTTTTCTTTACACCTTTACCTTTAAAATCACGCTTCGTGTTGGAGCGATTTTTATCTTTCTTAACAGGAGCTGGTGGTTCAGCCGTTAATTTGACAGGCGTTGTATCTGGCTCTTTTGTCATCATTTTCATCGCAGCCGCAATAACGGATACGGAATCATGTTGTTCCAAAAGCTCTTCTGCCGCATTACGATAATGAGCTAAGTTCTCATTTTCGATAACCGCTGATAATTTTTCAATCGTTATTTTTTGCTGACCTTCAAGCGCTTCATCGAGCGTCGGTGGACGCATTTTATCCATTTTGCGCTTTGTCGTTCTTTCAATATTTTGTAAAATACCGAACTCTCTTGGCGTAATAAACGTCATCGCCATTCCCGTTTTTCCAGCTCGTCCTGTACGTCCAATACGGTGAACGTAGCTCTCAGGATCTAACGGAACATCGAAATTATACACATGAGTTACACCTGAAATATCAAGTCCACGCGCGGCAACATCTGTTGCCACAAGCACATCAATCGATCCTTCTTTAAACTTACGAAGGACGGATAGTCGTCTAGCTTGACTTAAGTCACCATGGATTCCTTCAGCTGAGTAACCACGGATCGTTAACGCTTCTGCTAATTCATCTACACGTCTTTTCGTACGTCCGAACACAATTGCTAGTTCTGGAGATTGGATATCTAACAATCTCGTTAAGACATCGAACTTTTTCTTCTCAGGTACTTCTAAATAATATTGCTGAATGTTAGGTACCGTTACTTCTTTTGCTTTTACTTTCACATGCTCCGGCTCACTCATGAAACGCTCAGCAATCGCTTTAATTGGTCCAGGCATCGTCGCTGAGAATAAAAGTGTTTGTCTTGTTTCTGGAACATTTGCTAAAATCGCTTCAATGTCTTCAATAAAGCCCATGTTTAGCATTTCATCTGCTTCGTCAAGTACCACTGTTTGAACTTGGTCAAGGCGAATGGTTCTACGCTTAATATGATCTAAAAGTCTTCCAGGCGTTCCCACAATAATGTGCGGACGCTTCTTTAAAGAACGGATTTGACGATTAATATCCTGTCCGCCATAAACGGATAAAATTTTCACTCGTTTATGATACCCAATTTTATATAACTCTTCAGATACTTGGATGGCTAACTCCCTCGTTGGCGCAATCACGATTCCTTGAATCGCACCGTTTTCTACCTCAATTTTTTCTACAAGTGGAATTCCGAATGCAGCCGTTTTACCTGTACCTGTTTGTGCTTGTCCGATAACATCCTTATTTTCCAAAGCTAACGGAATCGTTTGCGCTTGAATAGGCGTAGTTTCCTCAAACCCCATATTACTAATGGATTTCATTAATTCTTGGCTTAACCCAAATTGGTGAAACGTTTTTGTCAATGTATTCATTCTCCTTTTAATCAATAAAATTCTATCTATCTAAGTGTAAAATGAATGTACTCATCAATCACCATACTGACAATTGAACTTCCGTCTATCTGCTATTCAATTGCATATAAGGAAAGTTACACTCTCCTATTCGTTCTGAAAAACGATGTAGCTGGGAAGTAATTTGTTGTTTTCCATGAAACGAGTCCATACTGTAGTTCATGATTCGGAAAGTTTCGAAATACTTGACTAGACAAATTTCTTTGGAGGAGAGTTGAGTCAAAGCCTTTCACGCGTGGTAGAAGTTTATCTTTCCAATATGCTAAAAAGAAAAGCCCTTTCCAAGGGCGGATTGTTGATTCCAAATATTGTACACTTTAGGTGTAATCATAACACGTTATATAAACCTTTTCAACAACTCCTTTATTTACCAAAGGCCCGTTCCATCATTCTCTTCAATAAATCGACAAAAAAATCGTAAGCCTTTACACTTTCGAAGCGAAAGATGGTGAATGGTGACTAAACTGCTTGACACGAGCATTTACTTGAAGGAATACTTCAACTTTTTCTACAAGCGTTAAAAAGTCATCGCCGTGACAAATTAAATGCTTTGACATCGGGAGTAGTAGTAGCTCCTTTTCTACAGCAGGAATCACCCGATGTAAATAATGAGCACTCTTTACTGGTACAATCCCATCTAACTCCCCTTGCACAATTAATGTCGGCACCTCAACATCCCGTAATGAAGGTTTTACATAACGTACAAGCTTTTGAAATTGACGCGTAGCGCTTAACGGTGTTTGAGCAATCTTATTCTTATAGCGCAAGAACAATTCGTTTTCACTTAAATTCCGCTGAATTCCGTCTTGAATCATCTGCTTTATATCCAAAAGCATTTGCTTCGGATTCATATAAATTGCGGCCGCACTTAACAACACAAGCTTTGAAATATCATATTTGGTTGATAAATAAGCAGCAATCAGTCCTCCCATTGAAAATCCAATGACGTACACACTCTGACACGATTGAAGCAACTGAACAAGTTCTTCTTCTGCTTTTTCGATCCATTCTTGAAAGCGAACCCCTCCTAAGGAAAGGGATTCGCCGTGCCCCGGTAACGTAGGCACGCGAACTTCCCATTTCGTTACTTTACGCAAATGATTAGCTAATGGTTCCACCTCATAAGGTCCCCCTGTAAATCCATGTATACAAAGGCAACCGATCATGAGGAATCCCCCCTTTGTTAAATTTCCATTAACGCATGAACCACTTCTTCTAACTTCATCCCACGAGAAGCTTTTACCAACACAACATCTTTCGGCGTTACAACACTTCTTAAGTGCTGAATTAGTTGTTGTTTATCTGTAAAAGCTAAAATGCGGTCTTCAGGTAAATGTCCTTTAGCACCTTTTGCGATTTCTTGCCCTAACGTTCCGTACGTATATAAATAAGCAATTCCAGAATCTTTTACAGATTCGCCCACTTCCTGATGATAGCGGATTTCTTCATCCCCTAGTTCAAGCATATCTCCTAACACTAAAATCTTTTGTCCAAATCCTGTCATATCTTTCAACAGCTGAATAGCCGCTTTGACAGATGTGGGACTTGCGTTATAGGCATCATTAATAACCGTTAACCCACCAGGACCTTGTTGCATTTCTAATCTCATATTACTCATCTGAACTTGTTTTAGTCCCTTAATCATGTTTTCTTCCGTCACATTTAACGCTTTTCCGACACAAATGGCTGCCAGCGCATTTAGAACATTATGTCGCCCAAGAACCGGGATGTTTATTTGTGACTCAATGTTGTTGCAAGTAAACTCCGTACTATCTTCTTTTTGCATAACGGATATTGGATAGAGGGTGTTATGTTTTGACTGACCGAATGTTACCGTTTCGTACTTATCGTAATTTTTGCGAAGCAACGGTTCATCACCATCATAAATAAACACACCTTCTGGCTTTAATCCAGCTAAAATTTCGAGTTTTGCTTCTGCAATTCCTTCACGTGAACCAAGATCCAATAAATGGGCCTCGCCGATATTCGTAATTACGGCTACATCCGGTTGCGCCAACATAGATAGAAGCTCTATTTCTCCTCTTCCGCTCATTCCCATTTCCAAAACAGCCACTTCTGTATCTTCTGGCATGCTTAAAATCGTTAACGGCATTCCAATGTGATTGTTAAAGTTCCCATTCGTTTTATGTACTTTGTAAATAGTAGATAAAACGCCGGCTACTAAATCTTTTGTCGTAGTCTTTCCATTACTCCCCGTAATCCCAACAACTTTCGGTTGAACTTGTTGAAGATAGCTATGAGCTAGTAATTGTAAGGCTTTAAGTGTATCGTCAACAAAAATGACCGGATAATTCTCAGGAGCTCCTTCAATTGAACGGTCCCACAAAGTGGCAACGGCTCCATTTTCAAAGGCCTTCTCAACAAACTGATGACCATCAAAATTTTCGCCAACAAGTGGAATAAATAAACTTCCTTTTTGCGCTTGACGTGAATCCGTCGAAACACCAGTTATGTGAACATCGGCTTGATGGCTTGCTGAACCATCGACCATTTTTACGACTTGATTAAACGTTCGTTTGATCAACGACTATCACTCCTTGTATAGAAGAGAAGAAACACTATCCCTTATGAATAGTGTCCCTCTTTTTAATTAAAATGTATGTTTAATCTTTTGTTTTTGTTCGTGACGCTCTATCCCAAGCTCTACTAGCTTCTCAATTAGTTTTGGATATTCTACGCCACTATGCTTCCATAATAGCGGGAACATACTAAACGGCGTAAATCCAGGCATTGTATTAACTTCGTTAATATATGCCGTTCCATCTTCTGTTAGGAAAAAGTCGGCACGAACAAGACCTGCACCATCAATTGCTTTGAACGCTTGAATGGCCATCTCTTTGATGGTTTCATATTCTGCTTCTGTAATTTCTGCCGGAATGATCAGATCAGTATCTCCATCTTCGTACTTCGCTTTATAATCATAGAATTCTTTTTTAGGTGCAATCTCACCAACAACTGAACACATTGGCTCATCGTTTCCTAACACACCGATTTCAATTTCACGACCGACAACCGCTTCTTCGATAATAATCTTTCGGTCAAACTCAAACGCTTCCTCAAAAGCTGTTATTAAGCTTTCGCGATCTTTCGCTTTATTAATCCCTACACTTGACCCTAAGTTAGCCGGTTTTACGAAACAAGGATATCCTAATTCTGCTTCAACTTTCTTATAGGCTTCCTCGCGACTCTTATCCCACTCTGTACGTGTAAAGGAAACATATTTCACTTGATTTAATCCCGCTTGCGCAAATAAATTTTTCATAATCACTTTATCCATACCCGCAGCAGATGCTAACACACCATTTCCGACATACGGAAGGTTTAGCAACTCTAACATACCTTGGATTGTGCCATCTTCTCCGTTCGGGCCGTGTAAAAGTGGAAAAATAACGTCAAGCTCACTAGAATCCTCTTCCTTCGTTGACGGGAAAAGCTTCTGATTCAGCATAACAGGTGTAAAGGTTTCCGCTCCTTTAGATAAACGTAGCTCCTTTACTGATTCAACAGGACCTGTCAATTGAGCTCCTCGAACCCATTCTCCTTCTTCTGTAATGTATATTGGGTGAACATCGAATTTTTCTTTGTCTAACGCTTTTATAACCGCAAGAGCTGTCTGCAGTGAAACTTGATGTTCTGCAGATTTCCCCCCATAAACTAATCCTAGTTTAATTTTCATGCTATTGCCTCCCTAATGTGAGTGCTATGACTCAATTCCGATTCATTCGTCTATCTCTGTAATATTGTATCATCTTCGGGGTTGTTTTGTTATCTCCTTCCATAACTTTCGGTTTCAATGTTCATTTTCTGTCAAAGCAAATTGCAACATAAAATAAATAAATTATATTACAATATATTATGTATCATAAATTGTTAGCAACCGATACGGAATAGTAGGAGGGGTATATTTTGAAAGCGATTGAGTCTGTTGAACAATTTGAGAAAATGATCTCGAGTGATAAAGAGGTATTAATAAAATTTTATGCATCCTGGTGCCCAGATTGCACGCGCATGGATATGTTCATTGGAGAAATTCTAGAAGATTATAGTCAATATGAATGGTTCCAAATTAATCGTGATGATTTCCCTGAGTTAGCTGAAAAGTATCAAGTAATGGGAATTCCAAGTATTCTAATCTTTAAAAACGGTGAAAAACTAGCTCACCTACACAGTGCAAATGCTAAAACACCTGAGCAAGTGCGAACTTTTTTAAGCGAAAGCTTATAATTTCTCTTCAAAGTAGGTGAAAGAATGAAAGTAGTAGTACTGAATGGTAGTACACGACCAAACGGGAACACGGAACAATTAACAAACCATATCCTGGAAGGTCTCAAGTATACGACGATTCATTTAAAAGACCATACGATCTTACCAATTGAAGATAAAAGGCATGATTCGGAAGGCTTTCAACCGATTGACGACGATTATGATCAAATCATTAAGCAAGTGCTTGAAGCGAATATCATTATCTTCGCCACTCCACTTTATTGGTACGGAATGAGTGGTCCGATGAAAAACTTTGTCGATCGCTGGTCTCAAAGCTTACGTGATCAGCAACTAAACTTCAAAGAAGAAATGAGTAAAAAGAAAATGTTTGTCATCACAGTTGGTGGGGATAACGCGAAAATAAAAGGGTTGCCTCTGATCCAACAATTCCAGTACATTTTCGATTTCGTTTCTGCCTCTTTTGAAGGTTATGTAATCGGAAGTGGAAACCAGCCAGGAGAAGTACTTCAAGACGAGCAAGCTCTTCAACAAGCGGAACCACTTAGAAATAAATTAAACCGTTTAATGAAAGCCTAATATGAAAGAGGGTTAAAAAAGTTCGTTTCCCCGAACCTTTTTAACCCTCTTTCCGGTTATATATCCCTTTTTCAATCATGTGTAATCGGTAAAGTAATGAAAACTGTTGTCCCTTTGCCGAGTTCACTTTCAAATTCTATTTCACCGTGATGACGTTTTACAATTCGATAACAGACCGTTAAACCAAGGCCCGTTCCTTTTTCCTTAGTTGTGTAAAACGGCTCGCCCATTTTCTTTAAACGATCACTGGATATTCCAACCCCATCATCCTTTACCGACACATCGATTTTGTCGCCGTCCTTTTTCTGTATCGCGATTCGGATGTTTCCTCCGTTCGGTAAGGCTTCAACTGCATTTTTTACAATATTAATAAACACTTGTTTAATTTGATTTTCCATCCCGTCTATTTTAGGAATGTCCCCAGTCTGCTCTATATCAATCTTAATATTTCGCATGATGGCAGATGTGTCCATCAACATTTTGACATCTTGCAAGATTTTCACAACATCCATTTTTTCAAATACATCTGCCTGTGGTTTTGCTAGTAAAAGTAACTCGTTAATAACTTCACTGATCCGATCAATTTCACTCGACATAATATCAAGATAAAAATGCCGCTTCTCGTATTGGCTATCATCTTTCATTAGCTGAATAAAGCCTTTTAGAGACGTGAGCGGATTTCGAATTTCATGGGCAACACCCGCAGCTAACTCCCCGACAACACCTAGCTTCTCTGTCTGTCTAATATATTCTTCTTCTTTTAATCGCTGGGTTATATCGTTAGCCACATAAAGCATAAGCTGATGCCCTTTTGTCGTCATCATCGGAATCTCTTTTATTTCTAACTTTCGAGAAATGCCATGATCATCCGTGACACTTTTTTCATATTGCTTGATTTCTTCTTGTTGAAAGTCATATTGAGATGGATGCCCTTCAAATAATGTTGATAATCGCAATTCGTTTCCAAACGCCTTTTCATACGCACGATTGACAATTACAAATTGACCGTCCATATCTTTGACATATAAAAAATTCGGATTCAAATCGATAACCGTTTGTAAAAAGTTCTTCTGGTCCACCAGCTCACTATTCATCTCTTTAATCATTTGATTGTTCGTATAAAAGTACGCACTAAAAATGACCATCGTTACAAAAACGGCATTGAATAATGAAATGGGTAACGGGTAGACATTGAATCCTGATAGCGCTCCATTAATAAAAACGAACAAGATGGATACGACAATATATATCCCGAATGAGCGATAAGGATTTTTCTCCAACCTTCTTACCATTAAGAAAAGCAACCCCGTGCTCGCAAACACAAGCAATACATTGATCATATAAAGCGAATTAAGCTCGCCATAGACAGGGTAGAAATGTCCAGGAAAAAACTCCGACCCTTCAACATATTGAATTTCTTGTATTCCTAACGGTGTAAAGTTCACAATATAAACCGTCAAACTAAACAATAAAAGCAGTAAGTATATCGGACGATTTAGAACCACTCTCCACTTTCGATATTTCGGACCTAAGCGTTCGAAAATGGTAAGAGCTAAATAATAGACAAACGGCAAGTACATAATTGAGCCGAAGCGAAAAATCTTAAATAGTAACAAAACCGCTTCTTCGGTTAAAATCCCTCTACTGAACAAGACAACAACATCAAAATTCCAAATAAATAATAGTAGCAAAAAGGTTCGAAGCGGATGTACCATTCTTGAGCGTTCATTCACATACAAAAAGATAAACAATGCGAGCGGAATGAGCGAAATGGCAAGTAGCATATAAAAATACATGTAATAAGTCCTCCACTACGGTTTTCTTGAAACAAGTAGGCAAGCATTATTTCCCCCATACCCATGAGCAGTTAACAAAACTCGATGGACGGCTGTAGTCGTCAATTCCCTCACAATTGGCAAATGGCTAAATTGAGAATCAATTCGACCGATAGTTGGAGGAATGAATCCTTCTACGATACTCATTAATGCCGAAATACATTGTAATATACCAGAGGCTCCAAGTGAATGCCCCAACACACCTTTTATCGATGTAACAGGAACTTTACACTGAAATAACTCTTCACAAATGCGCTTTTCAATCCGATCGTTTTCTAGAAGTCCTAGAGCTTGACTATTCACATAGGAAATTTCTTTTTCTTCGACTACATCCTGAATCAATTTGTAAAGATAGTCGCCTGACGGATCGGACTTGTAGATAGAAATAGCATCTTGAGACATCGCACCCGCTTCAATATATCCTAATATATTAACCTGACGATTCTTGGCGAATTCCTCACTCTCTAATACTAATACCCCTACTCCTTCTGATAGAACAAATTCATTTACTCCACTAAACGGACCGATGGGCTTTTCAGAACTTGATGTGGTCATTAATGTGTTAAGCTTTGTAAAACCCGCAACAACTAAATCAGACAAAGCCAGATCGACTCCACCAACAATGGCCCCTTGAATTTGCCCTGATTCGATCAAAGCTTTAGCAAGCAAGATAGCGTCAATACCAGAAGTACAGCTATTACAAATCGTAAAAGAAGGACCATGAAGATGAAAATAAGATGAAAGTGCTGTCGAAATACTGTTATCATTTAAGCTTCCTATACTGGTAGGACGAAGTTTTTTCAGTCCAAGCTCCACTGCCTTCTTTTTAATAGATTCCACTTCTTGAAGAACACCAGAAGCGGTTCCTATCACAATTCCAAAATTAGTATCTAAAGCTTCAAGTCCTTGAAGCTCTGCCATTTCCACAGCTTCTTTTGCAGCAATGATGGATAATCTAGCTGCTCTCGGAAACTTCATGAATTCCGGCTCCAAATACGAAAATTCATCTACATCCACTTTCCCTACGACAATAGACTTTTCTTCCGAGTAGGGATGTGATATAGACGTAAAGCCTTGTTTGTCACTTTGTAACACGTTTTTAAACTCTTCTGAATTCGTTGCCTGAGGTGCAATGACACCGTATCCCGTAACACATATGTTTTTCATCCAGCATCCCTCTAGTGTTCGTTTAAGTCAACATATCTATTATCCTATTATAAATGGAATAAATACGTTAATAAATAAAACCACAAAATCCATTTATCATAAAAAAATGGATATTGAACCAATCAATACCCATTCCATCTATCTACAAAAGTATGAGCGTCCTCCTTTCGCAATGAAGTGTATGATCAAAAACAACAATCTTTAGAAAAACCTTGTATTTTTTCAAACAAAGAATGGGTGTCCCAATCTACTTTTGGGACACCCTCTTTGATTAAGGTCGCTTTACTTTGTATTTATTTTTTTCTTGTAGAGTTAGTAATTCGTTAGAATTCATATGATTTGATAATATATCGAAATCAGTTTCATTATAAATAATATCTTTAACAACCTTATCTTTATTTAAAAAAATCATGCGTTTCTGACTATCTTGTAGTAAGGGTTCAGAAGAGAATCCCATAAGATGAGAAAAAAAAGATGTGTGTGGTGATATCCATTCAACCCCTACAATTTCTTTTACAGAATCTTCTGGGGTATAGGGTTGAAATATATAAACTTCTGACCATTCAAAATCAAGTTCATTCTCTAAACTCAATTCATGATTATTCTGTTGCATGACCCTAGTGAGTTCGTTTACTACATCTCCATCGTCTACCATATTGATGTTATATAATGCATACTTTACCGCAATAAATAATCCAAATATACATAAGAATCCAATTATGATTTTTTTAAGATTTTTTTTCGTAATGGTTGTCACTCTCCTTATGGATATTTTTAACATGGTAAATTATAACTTAAAAATTATAAAGTTAATATATTGCAAGTGTTTTTTATTGTTAAATTATTAGATTGTGCTGAAAGAAGAAACCACCAATTCTTTGTATATTAAAGAATTAGTGGTACTAACTTAAGTGACAGAAGTTATTTGCGTCTTGCTAGTTCTAATGCTTGTTGATGAAATTCTTCTTCCGTGATTTCGTCTTTCATAACCTTTCGTAAAAAAGTTTCTTGTTCAGGCGTTAAATATTTCCCTTCTATGGCATTGGTAGATCTTACATATGCCCAAGCCTTTTCACAAAAGTCGCTCATCACATTCCCTGCGGAAGCTCCACAACAGTTTGATTATATGCCTGACATTCACAAGTCATATTCTGTCTGAATGCTCCATTTTTCATTTCATCATCGACATGATAAGTTGGCAATGCTTCATGTTCACGTACTTAATTTGAAAGGTATGATATACGATTGTCGACACCACCCTTTTCTAACGCCCGATTGGAATGAGTCGCCTTCATTTTTTCCAATTATTAGATCATTTCAAAATCAAAAAGCAACAATGTATATGAAAATACCCTATCTAAAAGAATCTTTTGTCATCCATTTTTAACATTTCTTTCATTTAACAGCGGAATTAATTGTGATAGGGAGTTAATTTCATAAGCTGGCTGTACGTCCATATATGGAGCTAGCTGCTTACGGTTTAGCCATATCGATGGAATGTTTGCCTGATTCGCTCCTAATATATCGGTACTTAACTTATCACCGATCATCACCGCTTCCTCTGACTTAACCTCCATAAGTGATAAGGCATGCTGGAAAATAGAAACATCTGGCTTGCCTTTTCCGAATTCACCTGAAATGACGATATGTTCGAAAAAGGAGACGAGTTCTGGTACACTTTGCAACTTTTCTTTCTGTAAACTTGGGTCACCATTTGTCAAAAGCAATAGACGATAATCCTTTTTAAGCTCTTTTAGTACAGTAAAGGTATCTTCATAAACATACGGGCGTTTTCTTCTTTCAACACCGAATTGAAGAGCTAGCTCTTTCGCAAACGTTACATCATTTATTCCAACAGATTTCAATCCGAGATACCACGCGTTTTCACGGTACGTAGGAACCAATTCATGAAGCTTCTTTAACTGTTCGTGCTTCCATTCTGAAAAAGAAGACCAAAGCGCTTCAAACGGATTAATCCCAATCATCTGTACATAAGGGTATGTCTCGTATGATTGATATAGCTTCTTCGCTTCATTTCTAACTGCCTCTTCTAGCTGAGAAGCATCTACCCCATATTTTTCTGTTGCCTTTAAACAGGTCGCATGAAAAGCTTCTTCCACACTTCGTTCATCCCATAGCAACGTATCGTCTAAATCAAAAAATACAGCTTTCATCTTCGCTCTCCTCCTCGTTCTCCTTTATCGTAGCATACTTGCTCAAACTCTATTTCAACTTACTTTCAAAATTGCCGTAATACGTCCCGGCTCTTTCCCAAAAGATTGTTGCTTTCAGATTGTATAGAATTGTTGAGAATCGATTTTACCCTTTGTATGGACCGACTTGACTCGCGGGATAAAAGAGGAAAGGGTGAGCGCCCACAGTCTAATGCTGAAGAGGCTCGACTTCTCCCCCGCGGAAAGCAAGTGTCCGTAGCGTAATGGTAATAATTCTCTATACGAAAACAGCCTAATCAAAAAACGCAGACCTAAAGAATGTTCAACTTTCAGCATTCTTTAGGTCTTTATCCGGGAGTGCCCTCATAAAAATTCAAACAGCTTCTGTTGCCTCGGTATTCCTACAGCACTTATCGAATAATAGAAACATAGTCGTCAATCAATTTTTTATTTAATTTCAATTGTCCAACCAAATGTATCTTTCGTTAATCCGTATTGAAGTTGCGTAATTTCATCATATAATCTTTTTGAAAATGGACCAGTTTGATTTTCGTTAATAATCATTCGATGATCATTCCAATTTAATTCACCAACTGGGGAAATAACCGCAGCCGTTCCTGTGCCGAATACTTCTTCTAATTCTCCTCTTAAATAAGCCTCATAAACCTCTTCAATGGAAATTCGTTCTTCCCTTACAGGTACTCCCCATGATTTGAGCATCGTAATAACAGAATCACGGGTAATTCCACTTAAAATACTTCCATTAAGGCTCGGCGTTACAATTTCTCCTTTAATTTTAAAGAAGATATTCATTGACCCAACTTCTTCAACATATTTCTTCTCTTTCGCATCCAGCCATAATACTTGATCATACCCTAAATGCTCCGCTTTTTTCTGAGCGAGCAAACTAGCCGCGTAGTTTCCAGACGTTTTTACATGTCCAACGCCACCTTGAATTGCTCGAACATATTCATCTTCCACGTAAATTTTAACTGGTGTTAGCTGCCCTGCATAATAAGCCCCTACAGGCGATAAAATGATGAGAAGTTTATAGCTTTTAGATGGTCGAACCCCTAAAAACGGTTCAGTCGCTAACACGAATGGGCGAATATAAAGGGATGTTCCTTCAGCACTTGGCACCCAATCTTTCTCAATCTCAAGCAATTGTTTAAGACCATCTAGTAAGAGCTCTTCATCAATTGTCGGCATACACATGCGATGTAATGTTTCATTGAGTCTTCGAATATTTTTGTCTGGACGGAATAAAAGAACTCGACCATCATTCGCTCGATACGCTTTTAATCCTTCAAATACAGCTTGCCCGTAGTGGAATACAAGTGCACTCGGATCAAGCATGAGCGGTTCGTATGGCGCGATTCTCGGAGCATGCCAACCGCTTTCTTCATTGTAATCCATGATAAACATGTGATCGGTAAAATATTTACCGAATCCTAATACAGATGGCTCTGGCTTCGCTTTTAACTGACTTGCTTTTGTAAATTCGATTACTTGATTCATTATGAACACCCCACTCAATTTATTTAAAGCGTTTCATCCCTAAAGTATTGATATGCTATTACTTATGCTTGAAGAAAATGTCCCAACCTCACAATCTTCACGATTGGCTCATCCCCTTTCCATTAATCTAAAATCATTCCCACTCCCTAAGCTTCTAGCACTTTGAAGGTAAAAAGAAAAATCGCCCCAACCGAAAGTACCCGTAAGGATACGACGGTTGCTGAGGCGATTTCTTCGCGGTACCACTCAGCTTCTCTGTACTCTTCACAGAATACAGACTCTGCAAGTCAAAGAGTTGACTTCTCTTCTTAACGGAAGACTCCGTTGCTTCATACTCAGGCGTTAATCCTTTTCTAAAGCAAAGCTCAGAGGTGACTTTCAAAGTGAGATAATGGCTACCCTTTCAGCCACGAGGTAGCTCTCTTCACATTAGAGCTCACTCTTACTCTCCTCTTCTACGCATTAATATCCAATTATCAAATAGAAAACTCGCCCCCCAACCCACACTAAATTCTGGATTGTTGAGGCGAGTAACATCGCGGTACCACTCAACTTCTCTACCCACTTCACAGAGGATAGACTCATAAAGTCAAAGGAATGACTTACTTGCTAACGGAAGGTCCCGTTGCTTCATACTCAGGCGTTAGTCCCTTTCTAAAGCAAAGCTCCAAGGCGATCTTCAAAGAGGATGAACGGCTATCCTTTCAGCCAAGGGACAGCTCTCTATACGTCAGAGCACTCTTTTACTACTCCTTTTCAAAGCCTTTTAATATTTTAATAAGTAATTTTTTCAATAATTTTGAAATGATTATAACGACTTTTCCAAGTATCGTCAATACATTTATTTAAAATTTTCAAAATATACACGTTTTTAAGAATTGTTATCCAATACAACACTTTAGTTTACATTATTACTTTTACAACCCAATAAGAAAACTTAACACAACGCACCAGCCACTTGCTTTCCCCGGAGAGGAAGTTAGCACCCCGGCATGCGCCTCTAGGTTCTCGCCCCATAAATTTAACTGGAGTCAAGTCTCTCCATTACTCAGAGCAAAATTGACCGTGAACAATGTAGTCAGTAATACTAAATCTACAATCTTTTAGAAAGATCCTTTAGTAATCTCAATGTATGACTTATGTAAAAACAGTATTCGTAAAAAAACAGAAAGAACTGGTCTTTCGTCGAAGAGCACTGGAGGACTTGCGCGAAACAATCGTCACAACATCAGGGTTAATGATAAAAAAGTGCCTTAGAAATCGAAGTTGATTTCCAAGACACTTTTTAAAAGTTTTACGCCTTTACAGCTTCTGCACCAAATGTTTGAGCAACTTGTTTCGCTTCTTCAATTGCTTTCGCTTTAATATCTTCAGCTTTCTCTGGCATGAAGTTAACCCCTTCAACAATAATGGATTGAACATCTTTTACACCAAGGAAGCCTAATACCGTTTGAAGGTAGCGATCTCCCATTTCCATATCTTTTGCAGGACCTTCTGAGTAAATTCCACCACGCGCTTGAATGTGAAGAGCTTTCTTACCTTCAAGTAATCCTACTGGCCCATTCTCTGTATACTTAAATGTTTTTCCTGCGATTGAAATGTTATCAACGTACGCTTTCATAATAGCAGGGACAGAGAAGTTCCATAACGGTGTAACGAATACATATTTATCTGCTTCCATGAATTGCTCAAGTAATGTGTTCATCTGGCCAACTTTCGCTTGCTCTTCTGCAGTTAATGCTTCAAATGCAGTTCCTTGTTGAAGCTTACCCCACGCACTCATAACATCTTCATCAATTAATGGAACATTTGTCTTATATAAATCTAGCTTAATAATTTCGTCTTGAGGATTCGCTTGTTGGTAAGCAGCTAAAAACTCTTCTCCAACTTGTAAACTAAAAGATTGCTCAGTCGTTTTTGGATTTGCTGTAATATATAACACTTTACTCATTTGTACATCTTCCCTTTCTTTTCTAAAGAAATTTTTTATAAAATCAAACATAATTTGTAATTCTCCTCACTACAAAGTGGTTACTGAAACGACTATTATGCTGTTGGAAGCTCACCTCCAAGATATACCTCAAAATCATATATTAAGAAATCGAGATATATGATTAAAAAAATTTCACCCAAAATCATTTCAGTACCAAATATCTTAACTTCGAGATTTATTATAGTATGGTTTTCTATAACCGTCAACTCATTTAATTAAAAAACATTTCAAGAAGTAAGAAACACACATGATTTTACACTCACACCCCGGACATGAAAATTTGTTCTCCCCGGGGTTTCCTTTCTACCATCTACCTATCATGATCGATCATTCAGCTCATAGGTAATTTTTATTTTCATAGAAAAAGCGCGAAGCGACCCGAGCTGATAGCGCTTGGAGCTAGACACCCAAAAAAACTGTAAAGAGAATACTTTTAACACTTTATTGAACTTAAACTTTCTGTAACAAAAAAATCAAACCTTTGGGGTTGTTCCCAAAGGTCTGAAAGAACTAATTTGCCGGGATTTGTCCACCCGCTTGAGCATAGCGCGCATAAAACTCTTGCACGAATTGGTTTGTAATTTGGTCATCGTGTATGATGAGCATATTCTCATCATTCACACTGTTCCCATTCTCACTCCAGTTGGTCGATCCAATGACTACTGTAGGATCACTCGTTGTTTCTGCATCTATTAGCATGGTCTTACTATGGAGCTTTCGGGTTTCTTGATCACTGTATACAGGGGCAGGATTAGCCCAACGTGTATTAGGGTTATTCTGACTCGATTGAGAGGCTGTACGCCCCGTCATATCCACACTTGCTGACCACCACATATTCCAATAACTCGAATCGAAAACACCTTTTAAATCAAACCCTGTTAGCGTCCCTTCCAAATCTTGATAAGAGCCTTCCCATTTATACTTTAACTCGTCAAGTAATGCTTGGTCACTCCAGGCGAAAATAGAAAAATACGTATTATAATCTGCTTGATCTTTAACCAAATTTGTTAACTTACCAATGGCATCGTCCCCAGGAGAAAAATAAACCTCTACTGTCTTTCCTCCTACGCTTACAATATGGCTCGTGTTATCCGTTTTACGTGAGCTAAAATTCGCTACTGATGGATTTGGAATATCCGAGGAGCTTCCCCACATTTCCTCAAATTCGGTTCGATAAATCGCTGCTAGTTCTGGTGAATGAACCTCAACTACGTGCTGTTGATTTCCATCCAGAATTCCTGCACTCATATTCGTTTCATCACCATACAATCCTGTAACAGTGAAATTCCAGCTACCTGTAAACACCCATTTTCCATCGACAATTGCAAACTTATTATGCATTTGGTTGTCAGGGGAATAATAAGCGTTTGGAGCTTTTTCTTCAGCATCAACAAATAGGCGTCCGGTGACATTTTGACTTCCAACAGCTACCATTACTTCAGGAATATCACTCGCGCTAGAAGGTAGCCCAAAACTGATTCGCTTTGTGCTATCCTCAACGGCAAACATAGGGGAATCAGAGAAAACCACAATATCATCACTTGTACCTAATAATAAGTCCTGACCCCGAACCATTTTTTCAACATATAGGCGCATTGTTTCAAAGCGTTCAGCATAATATGGGTCTTCGGAATCTTTTGAATCTGCAATAACACGTACTTGTACACCTTGAGCAGCTTTTTGAATCAATGTATCAACAACGTTTGGTAAGTTAATTTCATATGTAGCAAAGTCAATACTTGTTGTAGCCTGATTTAATCGATGAATTAATCGGTTTTCTAAGTTAACATTATAATTCGCTTCGTTATCAACAGAAGCATACTGTGTCAGTGCACATTTATTAAAATAAACGTTAATAGCACCCAACGCTTCAGAAACTTGATTTAAATGTTCTTCCGTTGAACTACAGCCTAGCTGAGTTGAACGATTTTTTGCTTTAGGGGTTCCATACCCTTCTGTGTAAAGCTCTGTTGCAGTAAGCCAGTTGCTCGACAACGCTCCACTTTGTGTAGGGTCCTTCCGCTCCATCGTTGCTTTTGAATCGTTATCTCCTGCATACCATGCATCAACTACATCTACGATATTCCCTTGAGCATCTTTTAATTCAAGTACTTCACCTGAATTACTAAGAGAGCCACTATAAATAAGGTCTGCTTGAACTCCTGATACTGTTTGATCATCTGTTCGTTCAAGAATAAAGTAACCGTTTGCAGGAATGGACCCAGATAAGGCGATGGAAGGAGAACCATCCGTAGCTGATAATGTCCATCCTGTAAGCGCTACCTCTTCTCCCGAATTGTTGTATAGTTCAATCCATTCATCGTTATAGCTTACATTCGTCCCCATCCATGCTATCTCATTAATTACCACATTTCCGACGGTACTAGCAGTTGCAATAGATGTCTGTTTTATCGGTACTGCCATCGCAATGAGGATTGACCAAACAACCAATCCCTTCAAGAACTTTTTCATCGTCAACTATCACTCCTTTTTCTTCACCTACTTTCTTATATTAATAGAGATATAGATTCGACTTCCATATGTAAATTAAAAATTATCATAAAATTTACAATAAATATTAGATTTCCTTCAAAGGTTTTGTCGATTTCCGGGGAAATATGAAGAAATGTCAGTTATAATGGTGGCATCAGTTCTTCAACAATCGCTCTTCATCTTCCTTGTTTCGACAAACCCTAACATCCTTTCCTTGTGCTCTACATTTCAGAACGAGTTGTCGAAACTCCTTCCTTCGATTATGATAGGTCGACACGATAAATCGGAGAAATGACCATGAGAACCGTTCTGGACATCCAGCAGTCATTTCTGGCCTCGTTGTCCCTTTATACTGTAACGTTCTTTTTAATACACGATACAAACACATCCATAACGGGCGTTCTATGTAAATAATCGTATCCGCCTCTTTGAGCCTTAATGGGAGAGTACTCGTATAATTCCCTTCAATGATCCACTTCTCTTGAATGACAATCTCCTTCATTTTGCACTGAAACTCTTCTTCTGAAGCCTCCTTCCACCCTCGTTTCCAATACAATGCATCTAAATGATAGACAGGTAGATTCCATTTCTCCCCTACCTGTTTAGCCAACGTTGTTTTTCCTACCCCTGAAGAAACGCCAATCACAAGTACCTTTTTCAAAATACTACCCCTTTCTGAACAATAATTGTTTTATAGGCAACCTCTTCATTCATATACTTGTAACGATTGTTTGCAAAGGAGGGTTATCATGTCCAATCAATCTATTTTCTATAGCCTTTATGATCATTACTTATATCAGTCATTGAATTCGATGACCGGAAGAAAAATAACCGTACAAACAACCCAAGGTACGATCCGAGGAAAGCTACAGACGGTAATGCCTGATCATATAGTCGTCGAGATGAATAGCACCCCTTTTTTCGTTCGTATGCAGCAAGTTGTATGGGTATTTCCAGTTCATGAGGCAAATGGATAAGGAGGGTCCCAATTGTTTAAACGATTAGACCGGTTACTCATTGAATTACCAGTTCCTGAATACGGTGATAAAAATGCTGCCGCCGCTGTGCAAGAGCTGTTAGGTGGCAAGTTCGGTGAAATGTCGACACTGAATAATTACATGTTTCAATCATTTAACTTTCGTGGTAAGAAAAAACTCAAACCCTTTTATGATCTAGTCGCAAGTATTACGGCAGAGGAGATGGGGCATGTCGAGCTTGTCACCACTTCTATCAATCTATTATCAAAAAATCAAACATTCTCCGGTTCCCCAGATGAAACGCCTCTTCGTGCTGGATTAGATGCTCGAAACACTTATTCATTTATCGCAACTGCTCAAACGGCGCTCGTTGGAGATTCAATGGGCAGAGCTTGGTCAGGGGACCATGTCTTTAATAGCGGAAACCTCGTTTTAGACTTATTACACAATTTTTTCTTAGAAATTGGCGCCCGTACGCATAAGATGAGAGTCTATGAAATGACGGATCATCCTACTGCACGCGAAACGATTGGGTACTTACTCGTACGAGGTGGAGTTCATGTTGTGGCCTATGCAAAAGCAATTGAGATTGTGACAGGTATCGATTTAACGAAGATGCTGCCCGTCCCAGACCTCGATAATTCGAAATTTGATTATGCGCGAAAATATGAACAACAAGGTTTAGATAACATTTTATATACTTGGAGTAATCACGATTACAAAGACATATCAAAGATTTGGAAAGGTACCCACCCTCTTAACGGAAGACCACTTGAAGTCATAGAAGGCAATCCGAAAGGCGCACCTATCCCTGATTTAGATGATTTACCAGAAGAGTTCGCCCCAGGGATTAACAAGGATGATTACATTCGAATTGCCAAAAAACTAATGGAAAATTTATAGCCATTAAAGGAAAGTGAAGGAATAATGTAAAACCCTTCACTTTTTGTTTTGATTCATCAACTGGTATTAAGTATAAAAGGTCATATCTTGATTCACTTCCTTATAGTAGCGAAGACGTTCTTGTAAAGTCCCTGTATGAAACTCAAATAAGTGACCGTCTGGATCGGTGAAATAAATCGAACGCTTTTCCTTTTCTTCTCTGTCTCTACCAGGTAAAATTCGGACGTTAAGATTCTTCAACTTTTCATGTGTAAATTCAAACTCTTCTTCCTCAATGGAAAATGCGATATGCGTATAAGAATGAAAAATCTCCGTTCTCGAAATTTCCTTCTGAACATTTAACGCTAGCCAAATTCCATTCAAGTCAAAGTAAGCCATTTTAGGCCCTTTAACGAGTAGTTTTGCCTCAAAAACTCGTTGATAAAATTCAATAGATTTTTCTAAATCCGATACCGAAAAAGTTAAGTGGTTAACCCCTCGTATTGACATCATCTCTCCCCCAGTCTCACTCTTCAAAAAGCGTTTTTAAAAACTTCTCACGATGCTGTAAAAAGTATCTGGTTAGCTGATAATGTTCGGTCTCTTCATATTGTATTTCTTGAACCTTGCCACCATCAAAGCTGTAGATTATCGCATCGGGGTAGCCGAGTAGAATCGGTGAGTGAGTGGCGATAATAAACTGGCATTGACCTTGTAGATCATGAATAATTTTCAAGAGCGTTAATTGCCGCTGTGGAGATAAGGCGGACTCTGGCTCATCTAATAAGTAAATGGCTTTACCATTAAAGCGATTTAAAAACAACGATAAATACGATTCTCCATGGGACTGTTCATGTAAGGACCTTCCACCATAGTTTGCATACCCCGTATCATCAATTTCATCAATATGAGAAGCAAACTGATAAAACGATTCCGCTCGTAAAAAGAAGCCATTTGTCACTTTCGGAAGCCAAGATAAACGAATATAATCTCCTAAGGCAGAATGCGCTGCATGTACATCGTATAGATTATTACGACTTCCTCCTGCTGTGTGGAAGCCACATTGATAGGCAATCGCTTCCAATAACGTCGATTTACCCGTTCCGTTCTCACCAACAAAAAAAGTCACATTAGATGTAAGTGGTAATTGATCTAATGATTGGATGGCAGGTATGTTGAACGGATATTCCGTCTTCTTTGTAACTTCATGCCACTTCATCGATACTTGTTTTAAATACATAAACTCACCCTATATAGGAATTGAAAAGTAGCCATTCTTTCAATCTCTCACACCCTTCTTCGTATGATAGGTCTTCATTATCTATTGTAAAAATATAGTATCCGTATGATGGCCAATATTTCGATTGATCACGAATACTTAGTGAAGTATCTTCCTCGAGAAATACATACCACTTCTCTTCGTTTTTGACTTTATAGGCAACGGCTTCGATATCTTCATTGTTCTCATAATACCCAAGATGTAGATGCATAGTTGGATCAAACACTATCTTTTCCTTCATCATTCCTTCTTCCTTTCACACTACGATCTAAAAAATCCACCTTCAGAATGAATGACCTGACCCGTAATCCAATTGGCTTCCTCACTTGTTAAAAATGTAACAATTCGTGCGGCATCATCTGGTTGTCCAATTCTTCCCATCAAAAACTTCGGTTGTAAAGCATCTTTAATCTCTTCTGTCATCCAACCCGTATCCGTTGGCCCAGGATTTACAGCATTTACGGTTATACCTAATGGAGCAACCTCAGCAGATAAAGACAGGGTAAAGGCCGAAATCGCTCCTTTTGTAGCAACATACGCCAACTCATGTGGCATGGGTCCCTGTTCCTGACCGGATATCATTTGAACAATTCGTCCACATGTTAAGCCATGTCGCTTAAATCGTCGAGCAAATTCAACGCTCAACAGCATCTTTGCCCTCATATTCACAACATAATGTTCGTCAATGATCTCACTGCTTAAAACGTCAAAACCATCCCTTCTAGAATGCGCAGCATTATTAATCAATATCGTTGGAACGCCCATTTCTTCTGTAACCTTATCAAATATTTGGCGTTCGATTCCTACTTGGCCTAAATCACACGCCATTCCGAGACAATTCACACCCCATTGTTGGATCTCGCTTGAGAACTCTTCCTCCCATCCATCATGACTATCCCAATGGATAAAAAATATCGATACTCCATCTTGAGCAAGCCTTCGACAAATGGCTGCACCTATTCCCTTTGAATGACTAACACCTGTTACAACAGCAATCGGTTTACTCACAGTCATCCCTCCCCCCATTTCATAGTAGGAGAATCCATAAAGGTTGTAAATAATTAGGAAGATGAATACAGAGAAAAAGCCATCGTTCAGTCGAACGATGGCTAGGAAGAAAATATTTCGTATGTGTTTTTCCCGCTAAATTTCGCTAAATACATGGCTTGGTCAGCACGGTTAATTAACGTCTCTTTATCCATTCCATCGTTTGGATACATGCTGATGCCTATACTCAGTGAAATCGATGTCTCATGGTCACAGATAAAGTAAGGACGCCCCACATTTTCCACAATTCGTTTTGCAATGTGCTCGACCTCTTGTTTACTCGTTTGTTCAAAAACAACTACAAATTCATCTCCACCAACGCGAGCAATTAAATCTTCTTCTCGGATGCAGCTCTTCATACGTTTTACCACTTCTTTTAGCAACGAATCCCCCACTTCATGACCAAATGTATCATTGACTAATTTAAAATCATCCAAGTCTATAAACATGACTGAAAGGGGGTCTTGATGACGCTTCGAACGCGCAAGCGCTTTTTTTATGTGTCGATCTAACAATTTACGATTCGGTAAATCTGTTAGATCATCAAAGTACGCCATTTGTTTTAATTTCAATTCAACTTGTTTTCTTTCTGTAATGTCAATCATTTGACCATTGATCAAAAGAACTTTACCATCTTCTCCGACAATTGGGGTCGCTATCTTCATAATCCACTTTTCCCCATCTTTAGGGTGCTGAATACGAAATTCAATCTTAGTCGAATCTCCTTCCAGCAATCGTTTTTTATCCTTTATTAACGCATCCCAATCCTCTTGATGAACAATTTCTTTCCACAAATTCTTGGACTTTTTCAACTGTTTTTCAGGATAACCAAAAAGCTGCTCCATTCCTTTTGAAAAATACAACTCTTCATTCGTTAAGTCCCAAACAAAGATGGACCCACTGAAAGAGTGGATAAGCGAGCCATATCCTTGTTTTTTTAAATGTTCTTTTTTTGCGGAGCGATGATCGTCATTTCGTCCCAATGACCAAATGAACGGAAATAAAAGTACACATAGCCAAATAAACGTTTGATTAAAGGTAACGGAGATGGAAATGACTACAACGAGAAAAGTGATCATATAAACTGAAACCTTTCGACCTATCTTCGTCATTTTCTCACCTAATTTATCATAAATTTAATACGACATTATATGACATATATCGACATATTTCTTCTTTCTTCTACTATATTCATAAAAAACATTTCCGTCTATTTATTTTCTATAGTAAATGTTTACAATTAACTATACGATGTTTGTTACCTTTGATTGTACTTTGAAGGCTTTCCACTGAGAGGAAGTCCTCTCCATATTACATAGAGTAAAATACCTTGAGCGATGTATTTTTTAGTATGATATTTTGAAAGAGACCTTGCCCAATAAAAAGAAAAGCAGATGAACGAATGGTCATCTGCTTAAGTTCTGTCTCGATTATTCCAGTATAAACATCATGCAAACGAAGCGTTTTTACAAATAAGCTTTCACTTGACTTGTTTGAAACTCTTGTCGTAAAAGACGAGCCGACTCTTCAATGGAAAATGCCTTACTTATAGCGGAGATGACTGCAATTCCATCTGCCCCTCGTTGAGCGATTTCTTTTACTCGACCACTGCAAATTCCACCGATTCCTACAAGCGGAAGATGAATACCAGCTGCGCGAATTTCTTCAATCACTTTTGGACCACGCACTCTTTGTATGTCTTTTTTAGTTAAAGTCTCATACATTGGACCGACTCCGATATAATCCGCTCCTAATTTTAGGGCTGCCTTTGCTTCCTCAACATTATGAGTGGAGATACCTAATATTTTCTTTCCAACCAAGTTTCGGATCGTTTCAATATCACCATCATCCTGCCCAATGTGGACTCCATCTGCGCCGATAGAAAGCGCAAGCTCGACATCGTCATTCACAATAAAGGGAATCCCGTGCTCCTGACATATCGCCTGTAAATCTGTAGCTAAATTTCGCTTATCTTTGCCTACTAAACTTCCTTCCCCTTTTTCACGAAACTGAAACATCGTAATGCCACCTTTTATCGCTTCAGTCAGAACCTCACGTGGATTCTTCAAGCAGTTCGTACTCCCCATAACAAAGTAGAGCTGCAAACTTTCCCGTTGAAACATTAAAGCACCACCTCATGACGCTTACGGTATGCCCAATGATTCGTAGGACCGTGTCCTTCTCCAATTCCTAGCTCGTCTTCAATCGCTGCGTGGATGAAGATTTTTGCCGTCTCCACCGCTTCAACTACCGAACTTCCTTTCGCTAAAGAAGCTGTAATCGCAGCCGCAAACGTACATCCCGTTCCATGTGTATGCTTCGTTTGGAGACGTCGACTTTCCCATTCGTAAAAATGTTCACCATCATATAACAAATCAATGAGACGGTCGCTTTGATCGTGTCCACCCTTCATCACAACAAACTCTGCTCCTAAATCATGAAGTCTCTTTGCCGCTTCTCTTCGTTCTTCTAGCGTGTGAATCTTTCTATCCGTCAGCACTTCCGCCTCTGGGATATTCGGTGTAATAACTTTTGCTAATGGGATAAGTTGCTCTTTCATAGCTGTAACAGCTTCTTCTTGTAAAAGAGGAGCACCGCCCTTTGCAATCATTACCGGATCAATCACGAGGTTTTTCATTTGGTATCGGATTACTCGTTCCGAAATTGCTCCTATAATTTCAGCACTGAAGAGCATCCCTGTTTTTATGGCATCCGGTCGCAAATCACTCTCAATTGAATCGATTTGTTGGACGATGGCCTCGACAGGTATTGGGTATACACCTTGAACACCTAAAGTATTTTGTGCCGTAATCGCTGTTATTGCTGACATCCCAAATACTCCAAGCTCTTGAAACGTTTTTAAATCCGCTTGAATGCCTGCGCCTCCCCCACTATCTGAACCAGCGATTGTTACCGCTTTAGGAATCCCCATCTTTTCCTCCCCCTTACTAGCCTAAATATCGATGATAAATGGATTTTGCTTCTTGAATATCTTTTGTCCCATGCACGAGGGCCCGCCCGTCACGAAAGACCACTAATCTCCGTTGGTCCGCTTGAAATGAAAGCAAATAAGGGTTCACTTCCACCTTCATCCCTTGATTGATAAGTCGCTTAGCCAACTGATTTAAATCGAATGATTCAGAATGAGATGGACGTATTTGCACGGAATCACGCCCACACAATACAGCTGTCTTCATTTGTCCTTCATACGTCAAATGTGGATACGTCCGATGTTCACCACATGAAGGACACTCCCTCTTCTTGACCTTATCCACTCGAATAGAGGAATGTTGGTTTTTCCATAAATCAAAAGATTGTAATTTACCGCTTAATGCTTCCCAATCTTCCACTAAAATCTTTAATGCTTCCGCTACTTGATAGGACACGACCATTTGCACAGCCGGACTAATAATGCCAGCCGTATCACATGTTAATCCCCCTAACGGAACAGTTTCGAGTAAACATTGTAGACAGGGGGTTTTGCCCGGAAGAATTACATAACTAAGCCCATAACTCCCTACACATGCGCCATAAATCCAAGGAATTTCGTACTTTTGGGAGACATCATTTATTATCATTCGGATGTCAAAGTTATCCGTAGCATCAATCATTAAGTGTGGACGATCCGCTCGAACAAAACGTTCTAATTCGGTAGCCGTCACATCTTTCACAATCGCTTCCACTTCGACATCTGAGTTAATGGTCAATAATCGTTTTTTCGCAGCGATTGCCTTTGGCAAGCGATTTTGTGCCTCTTCTTCCCCATAAAGGGTTTGACGCTGCAAGTTACTCCATTCGACATAATCCCGATCAAATATCGTAATCTTTCCGATACCAGCCCGAACAAGACTTTCCGCATTGATGGTTCCTAATGCACCGGCACCAATTAATAAAACATGCTTCGATTTTATCTTTTGTTGACCTTCTTTTCCGATTGGTGCGAACAATTCCTGTCTTGAATAGCGGTCATTCAAACTGTACTCATTCCTTCCATCGGACTACTTGCCGTTGCATAGCGCTTTTTCGGGATTCGACCTGCTTCATATCCTAATCTTCCCGCTTCGATTGCCAGCTTCATCGCCTTCGCCATCTTAACAGGATCCTCCGCTCCAGCTACAGCCGTGTTCAAGAGAACGCCATCTGCTCCTAATTCCATTGCATGCGCCGCATCGGTTGGACTTCCAACGCCCGCATCTACAATAACAGGAACTGTTGCTTGCTCAATAATTAAACTAATATTTAGTGGGTTAATAATCCCTTGACCCGATCCAATTGGCGAAGCACCTGGCATAATGGCATGACAACCAAGCTCTTGTAAGCGTCTTGCTAATATCACGTCATCCGATGTATACGGTAATACAATGAATCCTTCTTCTAATAACATCTCAGAAGCTCTTAAGGTTTCGACTGGGTCTGGAAGAAGTGTTTTCGGACAGCCAATGACTTCTACTTTAATCATGTCGCAAAGGCCTGAAGCTTTCGCTAATTTTGCAATGCGAACCGCTTCCTCCGCAGTCTTTGCCCCAGCCGTATTCGGTAGCAACTTATATTTTTCTAAATCGAGCTTTTCTAAAAAGTTCGGTTGATTTGGTTCAAAAATATTCATTCGTCTGACAGCAAACGTTAATACTTCCGTTTCAGATACTGCAACCGCTTCTTTTTGCACATCAAAATTTGGGTATTTACCTGTCCCAAGCAATAATCTAGATTGAAATTCATAAGGTCCGATTTTTAACATTTCATCCGCCTCCTACAAAATGTACGATTTCGACTTTGTCACCATTTGAAAGCTTTGTTTCGGCAAAGTGACTTCGCTCAATAATAGATAAATTCACTTCGACCATAGCAATCTTTTCATTCAGTTGAAAATGTGTGAGTAAATCCGCTACCGTTAATACGTTAGTCGGTAGCTTAATAACCTCCCCGTTAATGGTTAGTTCCATATTGTTTCCTCCTCATAAATCCGCTCCAGTTGAAAAGGGGTAAGATCATATTTGCACTCTTTCCCTTCTATTAAATCCGCCATTACAACACCTGTTATTGGACTTAATAAAATTCCATTTCGATAATGACCACTCGCAATCCAAACACCTTTTATGGATGGATGTTCTCCTAAGATTGGCAACCCATCTTTCGTTTGAGGGCGAATGCCGCTCCACATTCTTTCGATAACCCCCTCACGCAACTTCGGTAAGAGAGATTGCGCTCGGTCCAATAAGGAGGTCAACCCTTGAACCGAAACCGATTTATCGTACGAATGGGGAACTGACGTCGCACCGATAAAAAGACGATTGCCTTTTTTAGGGACAATATAGCAACCATCCTTTGAAAAAACGGTCGCTTCTACTAATGGTTCCTTTGTTACGATAGAGACGCATTCACCTTTAACCGGAAAGACCCAATCCGTTTTGAGCAATTGATTCGTCCAGGCACCACCAGCAACGACAACGTACTTGGCGTGAAATTCACCCTTTGTTGTTTTTATTCCCCTAATGGAATCATGTTCTGTTAAGAAATCGAGAACTTCGGTGTTTTCCTTAACGACGGCACCAAGTTGACAAGCAGCTTTACAAAAGGCTCTTGTCATGTCAGCGGCACGTACTTGCCCATCATTTGGGATGTACATAGCTCCTTTGGAATGGTTAATGTTTGACTCCAGCTTTTGCAGCTCCTTCTCATGGAGCCATTCAACCTTTTCACCTTGTTCCTTCCAAAATGTGAAATGACTAATTAATTCTTGAAAATGTGCATCGTTTGTGGCCATTTTGATCAACCCTTTTTGGACAATTCCAATGTCTATCTTCGTGACTTCTTCTAATTCTTCGACCAATGTAGGAAACAGTTTTCGACTATCAAGAGCTAACGGGATTAAGGGATGTTCTGAGGAGAATTCAGATTGTGCACCGAGCATTCCAGCAGCTGCACTTGACGCCTCACAACCCATTTCATTTTTCTCTACAATTAATACCCTTGCTTGACGCTTAGCCAGTTGATACGCAATGGAGCTCGAAATAATGCCCCCGCCAACTAAAATGACATCAAACGTATTCTTGCTCATACTCTTCCCTCCTCCCATTTAATTGCTCTCGGTATGCTTTTACTGCTTGAAGGGGATTATCTGCTTTTAAAATCCCAGACAATACCGCCACACCTCCTACACCTGCACCCTTTAATAAAGGAATGTGCTGTGGCTTAATCCCTCCAATTGCAATAACAGGAATGGTAAGGCGACTGGATAGAAGCTTTAACTCTTCCACTCCTTTAGGTGTTCGACCTTCCTTACTACTCGTTTCGAAAATATGACCATATATACAATAGTCCGCCCCTTCCTTTTCAGCCTGAATTGCTTCATCGAGTGAATGGACTGACCGGCCAATTCGTAGGGAAGGAAAACTCCTCCTTACAATCGCTGGATTTAAGCTATGATAGGCAAGTTGAACACCCGCTACTTCTAACGCAAAAGCGACATCGACTCGATCATTGACCACAATCTTTTTCTTTGGAACCCCACTTTGGACAAGCTGTAAGATTAACTCTGCTACTTCTTTCGCTGACCTTTCCTTTTCGCGAATATGAATGAAATCAACGTACGGGTGAATTTGCACTAACCGCTCTTTTAGATCATGAAGCGAATGGGTTCCTGTCGTAATAACGTGTAGCTCTCTTTTCATCAAAATCCTTCTTTCTTATCGAACATCTGTAACAGGAAAATAAGGAGACACTTGAGCTAGATAATAGGAAAGTACGAGAAAGAATAGAACAACTACTACAAACGAAAGGTCCTGTAACCGAACTGGGACGGAATAGTAATACGTTCGCTCCCGTTCATTTGAAAACTGCTTTGCTTCCATTGCCACTGCTATGCGCTGAGCACGTCTAATGCTTTGGGATAATAAAGGAACAGCGTACCGTTTCATTTTTTCCCATACGCCTTTTATCCCTTTCTTATAGGTAGCTCCCCGTACTTTTTGCGCCTGATGAATGGTCTGAAATTCTTCCATCATTATCGGAATAAGACGGATTGCCGCTAAAAAGCTATATGCATACTTCGGTTTCAGCTTCAACTGCTGCATCAAGGAATAAAACAAATAAACAGGTCTTGTCGTTAATGAAAATAAAAGCCCTAGCAAAGCGAACGTTAACGCTCGGAAACCTAAGTGGATTCCACGATAAAAACTTTCCTCCGTAATATGAATAAGCCCCCATTTAAACCATGTCGTCTCCCCATTCCCGAAAAAAATCATCGACGACGCTGTTGAAAGAAAAATAAAAATAAACGGCAATAAGAGAAGGAGAAGCCATTTGAACGGATAACCTGTAAAACCGATAAACAATAAAAGAAAGGCAATCGTTAAATTCAGTAACCAGTTCGGATTATGAATGAGCAAAACAACTAAAAATAACCCTAGCATGACGAATAGCTTTAAGCTTGGATTTAATCGATGCAGCCATGTTTGTCGATAGGAAATATTCAATCTCATGCCCACCCCTCCTGCACGTGTAAAGATTGCGGACGAGTTAAAGCTTCAACTTGTACTAATTGACCGTTCTCGATGACCCACCTTTTAGTCGCAAAATGTTCGACAATCTCCTCATCATGTGTCACCATTACAATCGTCGTCCCTTTTTGACGCAATTGTTCTAATAGCTCTAATAATGCGAAAGTATTTCTCGCATCTTGCCCAAACGTCGGTTCATCTAATAAAAGTAGTTTTTGTTGGTTCATAATTGAAGCAGCAACACTTAACCTTCGCTTTTGCCCCATGGATAATTGATAAGGATGTAAATGCTCCAATCCCTTTAGATGGAATAAGCGAAGGAATTCTTCAACCTTTTGCTCAATTGTCTGTTCGTCCTCCTTGTTCAATCGCAAGCCAAAAGCAAGCTCTTCATAAACAGAATCGCTGACAAATTGAAATTCAGGATTTTGAAAGACAAACGCTATTTCTTGAAAGAGATTCTTAATCTTCTCAATCGATACTCCTTCAATTTCGCACAAACCTTTTGATGGAATTAATTTCGTCATCGCTTGTAAAAGGGTGCTCTTTCCCGCTCCATTTTCTCCTGTAATCACAAGCCAATCTCCCCGACAGATTGCTTCTTCTTCAACTGAAACCTTCACTTCTTTTTTTCGGATGCCAAAAAAGTTGCGAAAACGAACGACTTCCTCCTTTGGATGAGTGACGGCATCTATTCGTTTCTTTTTTTTGTAGTCCTCCCAAACCGTCGGGTACCAGATTCCGTGATTTTGTATGACAGCTTTATACTGATGAAAAATCATGTTTTTCGGTCCATCCGCCAAAATTTCACCATTTTCTCCAAACAGAATGATGCGATCAACGAAATCCAGCACATGATCGATTTTATGCTCAACGATTAAAACGGTTTTACCTATTGAAACTTGCTTAATGGTTTCCCAAATTTCTTCTGTTCCCTTCGGATCAATTAGCGCCGTTGGTTCATCTAAAAATAAAACCTCAGGTTGCAACAACAAAGCAGCTGCAATCGCTAACCGTTGCTTCATTCCTCCCGAAAGAGTGTTAATTTCAACATGCGGGTCTTTCAAATGAAGGCCTACTTTGGAAAGTATTTCAGATATTTGTAGGTCCATTTCTTCCCGAGGAATCTGAAGATTTTCCAGTACGAATGCCAGCTCTTCATCGACATACGGCATGCAAAACTGAGCGTCTGGATCTTGAAAAACATATCCCCATCGACCCGGAACCTTTTGTTCCTCCACCTTCATCGGCAAATCGATTGCTTTTGGAATCAACCCTGCTAACACTTGTAGCAAGGTTGACTTCCCGCACCCAGAAGGACCTAGGAATAACACTTTTTCTCCTTTTTTGAATGAAAGGGTGAGGTCCTTAAACAAGAGCGTATCTTGCCCAGGGAACTTTAGTCGCAATTTATTCACATATGCTGCTTGTTCCATCCTCATCACCTACTATTGATTGAGCGCATCATAATCTTCTTGAGAAGCTGGACGAACAAGTTGTGTGACCCCTGTGGATTCAAGCGCTTTAACAAGGTAATAAGCAAAGAATCCTGAAATGATAATCGCCCCGATGAATCGCGCTCCGATAAACAGCGTTAAATTCCACACAGCCAGTTCATCGATGTACCCTTTATAAAAGTCCATAATAAGCGAACCAACTGTTGACCCTATTGCGGCCAATGATACGACTACTAAATCAAAACGCTTATAGCGAAAGGCTGCAAAAACCGCTTCAGCTAACAAACCTTGGATAAATCCATAAATTAAAACTTCAAGACCCCATTCAGATCCTGTAATAAACTCACCTGATGCTGCAGCTACTTCGGCTAAAAGCGCAATCCCCGGCTTTCGAATAATTAAAAAGGCGACCGTTGCCGCGATAAACCACATGCCGTAAATCAGTTGATCAATATGAAGACCAAACGGTTTGACAAAGTAATAAAAAGGCCCCCAAAGCTTATACACAATCCCGAATACTATTGCAATGACAACGGTTGTTAAAATATCAACTAACTTTAATCCTTTAGTTTGCATCTTTCACTTTCTCCTTTTCTTCAACTGGCCATTGTTCTAGCGTATACGCCATTTCCCAAAACGAATATTCGTATTGACTACTAATGATAAAATGCTGCTCCATACGTTTTCGATCGGCTTCTGTAACTTGTTCAGCGATACGATCGAGGCGTGCAATTTGTTCTTCTACTAACGTTCTAAACCACTCGGAGCCATAGGCATCAATCCATTCTTGATAAATCTCCTCACCTGGCTTTGAACCTTTCAAGCGTTCCCCAATCTCGTAATACAACCAGTAACACGGTAAGATTGCTGCTAAAATATCCCCGACATGCCCCTCATAGGCAGCTCGGTACATATGAGATGTATACGCATATGCCGTTGGAGCTGGCTGAAAAGTTTCCTTTTCCTCTTGTGAGATTCCTAGCTTTTTAGAGAAATTTTCGTGTAACGAAAGCTCGGCTTCATACGTATTTTGCGCATGATTGGCAAAACTTGCTGTCATGCTAAGATCTGTTGCCTTCGCTGCCCCGAGCGCTTGAACGCGCGCGAAATGACTTAAATAATAAGAATCTTGCAAAACATAATAACGAAAACAACGCAAATCAAGGCTTCCATCAGCTAACTTCGTGACAAAGGGATGGTCAAAACTCGCTTCCCAAATTGGATTTACTTTTTCTCTTAGTCTCTTTGAAAATGACATCGGAATCCCTCCAATAAAATGTAGTGCACAGATGGCGCCTATTCTGTGTTTATGGCCATGAAAAAAACCACTTTCCTTTTGCGTAAGGAAAGTGGTTTGGAAATTCATTAGAAATCATAAAGTATATGTGTTCCGCCACTTCCACTTCCCTACGCTAGTATGATCTAGATCAGGTTCTAAGGGTCTCAAAGAAACACTTTGATCTCAGCCCTTGATAGGGCACCCCTAGTGGATAAGCATTGAATATTCAATTTATTTTCTGCCATTTATCATAACACAACTTATGAAACTGTCAAATAGTTTTAAGATAGAATTTTTTATAGTCAAATATGTTCGGAATCTTTAAAATAATAGTTGTTCTACATATAGGTGTATAGATCTACTTAGCGAATAGTCTGAAGGTGGTAAAAATGGGAATACGCTTAAAAGTCCGCATGACAGTCTTTTATATTTTGATTGTTGCTGTAGTCGTGATTATCCAACTCTTAATTACCAATACATATATATTCAATCAATATTCGAAAATCGAAGAAAAAGATACAGCTGATCGCATTAAAATTATTATCAATTACTTATCGAAAGATCTGGATGAACTAGTAAGCTTAAGCATTGATTGGGGGGCATGGGATGCAACGTACCAATTCATCGACGACTTAAATGATACATATATTCAAGAAAACTTAGTCGACCGAACCTTTCACGACAATCACTGGAACTTCTTCGCACTTATTCGTTCTGACGGCGAAATTGCTTATCAAAAAAGTTACCAAATCGAAGGCATTAAAGATACAGAGCTTCCAGAAGGGCTTCATCATTTCTTAAAAAGACAAGATCAAATTACCCAGCTGACCCAACAAGGCATGGCCGGTATTCTTCCAGCTGATGGTCATTATTTTTTAGTTTCCTCCTATCCCGTTTTAACATCCACACTTGAAGGAGAACCGAAAGGCGCCTTATTGGTTGGACGTTTAATCGATGAAGCGTGGTTAAACCGATTCATTGGTGACATTCAAATGCAAGTCGAGTTAATAGACATACAAGACCCGTACATTGAGGAAATTCTATTCGGTGATGTTCCACTTCAATCTCATGAATCACGCTATTTAGGAACGACTTATTTCACACAACAGAATTCATTCGAACAAGAATTATCAACAGGTTACATTTTCTTTAAAAGCATGGAAGGCCATGACGCATTCGTACTAAAATTTCATAAAAATATGGATTTCTATCAAAAGGGCAAAGATAGCTCGCTCTATTTCCTGCTCATCCTTGGCTTTATTTTCGGTGTAACCTTCTTATATAGCTGGATTTTTTTAAATAAACATATTTTGCGACGGTTAAATTCCATTAAAGAACAAATTGAAGAGATGGAGAAACTAAAGGACTTTTCAAAAGTCCTCCCTCTATCAGAACAAAGGGACGAAATTACGTTTCTAGAAAATGAATTTAACAAGCTTATTGCATCGGTAAACAAAAGTTATCATGCACTCAAACATAAAGCTCATCACGATCCATTAACAGGACTTCCTAATCGCGAACACTTTTATGAACAAGTTGAATCATTAATTCAAACGAAATACGGCTATCGCTTGTCTGCTGTTTTTTACATTGACCTAGATGGCTTTAAAGCAGTAAATGATACGTACGGTCACCACATCGGTGATGAGTTACTTAAGATCATTAGTCAAAAGTTTTCAACAATCAATCGAGAAGATGTAATCGTCTCACGCATAGGGGGAGATGAGTTCTTGCTGTTCTTACCAAATATCGATACGAAACAAGAAGCCGAAAAATTCGCTGAAATCCTGATTCAACAATTGAAAGATTGTAAAAGCATTCAAAACTTCCCAATCGAGCTATCTGCAAGTATTGGGATTAGCTTCTACCCAGAACATAGTACCGACTTAAAAACGTTAATTAAATTTGCCGATGAATCAATGTACACTGTAAAACGGAAGCATAAAAACGGTTTTCATACGTACTTCGCCTCATAAGAATAATGAGAAAGGGACCTGCACTCCCTTTCTTTTTTTATTGTATTTACATGTAAATTAGATTATCATCTAATTAGATACTAATTAAATTACGGGAGGCTTTTCATATGCAATTAAGTCGACTTGTACATTTTCATAAGACGTTAGGCGATCCAACTAGAATTCGCATCCTCGCGTTACTACGAGAAGGTCCCTTACACGGTCAAGCCATTGCTGGAAAGCTGGGGTTAAAGCCACCAACAATCACACACCATATGACAAAACTTCGTGAAATTGGCGTCATTACAGAAAGACGTGAAAAAAACACCATCTACTTTTCGCTGAATACGAAGAAGCTTGAATACAGTGCCTCAGCCATTATAAAACTAGTAACGAATCCTACCCGAAACGAAGAAATCAAGGCAAATGAAGAGGAGCGCCATAAAGTTCTGTCTAACTTCTTTACACCAACGGGAGCATTAATATCTATACCTGCCCAACGGAAAAAGCGACTAATCGTACTAGAGCATATAGTGAAAGGTTTAAAGGTTGGGGTTGTTTATGATGAGAAAGAAATAAACGACTATCTCAAACAGTTCCACGAAGATTATGCAACCTTAAGAAGAGAACTAGTCATGAATCACTTTATGTTTAGAGACAAAAATCAGTATGAATTAAATCCACCTGAGTTTTGGGCATAGGTATACAAAAATTTTTAGACAACTAATTCGATATTCATCTAATTAATTTTAACTACTATGGATATAGTTTCAGCCTCAAATCAACTTCAAATATAAAGAGGAAGCAACGATACTCCCGTTAAGAAAAGTTGCTTCCTCGTCTATTCAAAAGATAAAAAGTTAAGGTTTCGGATTAATCAAAGTCCATGAAATTCCGATCATAAGGAACGTAAAAATAAGAATAAACACATTCAAGCTAATTCCCCAATAGGCATACATCTTGGAACGCCTCTTTGTCCATAATCCAATAAAACCAATGACAAGCCCGATTATCGGGAGTTTAATGATGAAGAAATCGGGAAAAACATCTCTTTCGAATAACAACGATGCATTTAACCCTGCAAGTGCGACTAATGCGGTTTTTGAATTAAAGAAACCCAATTTAAAATTATAAAATTGGTTATTTTATACTATTTTTTGTTTTTTTATTGTTTTTATTTACAAAACACACTAAGGTAATATATGTAATTTTTTGAAGGAGGTTTATTTATGGAGATAAAAAATTATGTAAAACTGTTATCAAATCACAAAAACATTACTTTGAGTGAATAAGAGAGAGACTGATTCAGAAATTTATAAACTCTTAATTATATTTCTTGGTATATTCAAGGAGGAAATAGCATATGAAGATGAAATCTCTATTATCAGCAACATTATGTATCATTTTTTTTCTTAATATGTGGTCATCAGTCCATGCAGAGAACAATAATGTACTGCATTCTAATAAACAGATAGAATCATTTATTAATGAAGCAGATAATATTCTCATGAATAGTTCCCCACAGAACATGCAATGTTATGATATTTGTATCCAAAAACAGCAAGTTCATGTTGATGACTTATTGACAGAAATAAACAACTTACACATTAAAGTTGAAGATTATTTAAATTCTTTTCAAAATAACGACATATATAATTCACCTTCACTTGAAGAGTTGGTAGAAAAGTTAGATAAATTAGACTTAAAAGCCAATTCACTAAAGAGTAAAAAATATGATATAAAAACTTCGGTAGACGTACAGGGACTAGCTAGTACTTCTTCTTCTAAGAATTGGCGTTATGGAGATATTTTATATTATGGTGTCGGTAGCGATAATGCTGCTGGTGAACCCTCTTTTACAGGCCATACAGCTGTTCTATCTACAACAGATTATTATGTAATTGAAGCCTCCAAGACATCTAATTCCGGAAATAAAGTGCATCATTGGAATAGAAGTAATCTTTGGAAAGGCGCCTCAGGAATTAAACAATATAAAGTTACTAATTTATTTGGAAAAGATGCTTCAGCGACTCAAAGAAAAGAAGCAGTAAACTTTGGATTAAAACAAAAAGGTGATCCTTATAAATTAAAGACAGCCCTTTGGACAAACGACTATTGGTATTGTTCTAAACTGACTATGCGACAATGGTATAGTGCAGGGTATGATCTAAGAGGAGCAAGAGGGATGCACCTTTCGGGTTATGTACTTGTGATTCCTCTTGATATTAGAATAGATGCAAATACACGTTTGGTAAAAGATTGGGGTAGTACTCTCCCTAGTAAAATTTAAAAATGCATAAACCTGGAGGAATTATGAAACGTAGTTGGATTTTACTCTTCTCCATAACCTTAGGAACACTTATTGTAGCAATAAATATGATTCACAATGTAAGTAATAGTACGAATAACAAAGATCGAATTGTTGTGAATGGAATTGAAAATTTCAATCTTACAAACAGTAGTTCAGAGGATCGTTATCTATTATTCTACCCTGCTGATATCAGAACATCTCAAGAATACACCCTCGTAAAAGAAGTATCTACCGAGGGGAAAGTTCTGAAAGAATATGAAATTAGAGACGCTACGTTTAGGAGAATGAATGTTTTTCAAAAACCCAATGAAATTAACAAACTTTACATCTCCTTTTTTGGAGAAGCAGTAATTGATAATTGGTATTACACCTACGATATTATTAAACATCGCTTTAAAAAGGTTGATTTATCCTATTTCAGTCATGATGTGGGGGTAGATCATATATGGCATTTTGGAACAGATGTCTTATTTCAAACCATCGTTTCTCATAAAACTGGGGATCAAAACATTAATGATAAAGGTCAATTTAATATGTCGATATCAAACCAATCGACTAAGATAAGTTATGAAACAGAATATGGATACCCTCCAAATTGGACACCACTTTTAAAGCTTGACAAAAAAATTATTTATTCTGGAAATGGGCAAGTGAATGATCACGGAGTACCTGAAAATGCTTTCATAGGAATAATTGATACTGATATTAATTCAGTAGAATATATTAATTTTAATAAGCAATCAAATGAGTTCTACCCCGCATACACAACTGATAGGCAAGCTTATATTATCGGGGATAATGGAAAAGTCTATGTTCTAAAAAAGGACCTTCAATATAGAACGTATGAACCTTTTAAAGACTTACCTCCTCAAGATTATTATTATTTCATTGACGGTGGAGGAACCCTACTCTTAAATGATCATGATGCTTTACACTTTGTTTATAATGAAATCACAGGACCTACCTTAGGTATACTATCCTTCAAAGAAGAACCTACATTTTCGGTACTCGATAAGACTTACATCAAAGAAGATCATCTATATCGAATCCTTTATCAGGACACAACAAATGGAGAAATATATATAATTGAATCTGATTATGATGGATCTGGTAATTTACTTGCAATTGATAACAAATCATTCGAACTAATTCATACAATTCCCGTAGAATACAATCACTTGCTTGACTTTGTTATTAAGAAATAAAAAAAGATTCTATTTCTAGCAATTTACACGTCAAATCAAAATGATATGCTCCCCTTATAGGAAACGTAGAATTAGACAGTAAAAGGTGAGCATATCCTTCTCTTAACGGCTAACTTCACTTGTATGGAATAAAGATGTCCGATTAAAGTAAAATGGAGGATAAGCATGAAGAAAACAATACTAAGTGTTGCTATCATTTATTTACTAGCACTTACAACAGCCTGCCAGAGTGAAGGTACAAGTTTAAATGCCCAAAAAACAATTACATTTTCATTAACTTAAAAAGGTGCTAATGATCAATGGGAGATTGTCAATCATATTTCAGGAGACTACTACAACGTAGAAAAACTATCAATCCGTCCACTCGTTAGAAATTAAACCGAAAACTGATATTAAAAATGACGAGGTCTACCTTACGATCATCGTAAACGGCCAACCTCTCGAATCCTTTGATAGTCGTACAGAAGGTGACAAACAAACTAAATTCAAAGCCGAAAAAGATGGTCAGAATCTTTGGAAACTGGAAAAGGAATTATCACACTTCGACAATAACGATATCTTTTGGGATGACGTCGTATCTGTAGTAATTGAATACGATGGTATGAAAGAAGAGATTGAATTACATTAGGTATTTATAGGACCTCCCACATATCAGTTAAAATTAAGGAGGAAGAACTCAAAAGTGTTAAACTTTCTTTTTTACATTATTCTTGGAATCGCTGGTTTTTTCCTTTTTGCTATTGGCATGATTAACAGTGATGAATCATTCTTTTGGGTTTTTGGGGGTATTCTTGGCCTCTTTACTTATTGTTTTTCTGTCTATAAAATGGTTAATAAAATTCAATAAAGTTGATAGCTAATGCATCCTCAATCGTTTGTGATGAGGATGCATTTGCATTTGTTCAGCTTTTCATAGTGCACCCGTTCCATCCTTAAGCTCCGTTTCATACACTGCCAAACGCCAAAACCTTCTTTTCCAATCTAACGCTTTGAAAATTTTTCTAAAAGCTATGATCCTTTTTGCCCTAAAACAATCTATATGATAAGTGAAGGAATTTTTTTAAGATTAGGAAGGAAGGGATTTGTGGTGAATAAATTATTGATTCCTGAGCATCCAATTTTTATTTTGCCGACACTGGCTCAAAAGATTGGGTTGTATGAGGCGATATTTCTTCAACAGCTTCATTATTGGCTAACAAAAAGCAATCATTTGTATGATGGTAGACACTGGGTGTACAACTCGATAGAAAGCTGGCATGAACAGCTTCCGTTTATATCTGTCAGCACAATTCGCCGAGTGATCAAAAAGCTTGAAGAAGAAAAAATCCTCTTAACTGGAAACTTTAATTCATCGAAACTCGATCGGACAAAATGGTACACGATTGATTATGAGGCACTCGAATCCTTATTAGGAGATGAGGACAAATCGAGTGATCAATGTGAACAAATGAATCACCATGTGGGATCACATGATTCGTTCAACGTGAACACACCAATACCAGAGACTACTACAGAGAAAAAAGAAGAAGAAGAAGATAACGCGCGTGAGAATGAGCATCAAAAAGAGAACATCAGCCCATATTCCTTTTTTGAACAAAATGGATTTGGAACGATCGGTAGTTACATCGCAGAAAAGATAAAATACTGGTGTGAGGATTTATCGGATGAGTTAGTCATAGAAGCGATGAAGCTAGCAATTGAATACGATGCAAAAAATTGGGCCTATATCGAATCGATTTTACGATACTGGCATAACAAAGGATATCAAACCGTTCGTGATGTTCACTCAGCCAGGAAAGCATATAGAGAACGATTAGTGAAAAAGCCGCATGACCATAGGATGAACCATCCCACTCCACCAAGCGATTTGGAATATGACATAAACGCTGGAGAGGATGACGATACATAATTTTGGGAAGGAAAACGTCTTGAGCAAGTACTGTCATTCGTCCAGAACATTGGAGGGGAGCTGATTTACCTTCTATTAGGCGGAACGGACTTTCGTTTCTCTCCCCCAATTTATGCTTTTATTAAGTTTTACTGTTTCATCTATTCTTCTGCCCAAAATTTATTCGTTGATGACAAAGTATTCTTGTATTTTTAAAAGTAAGCATCCTTATTCACTCAAGTCATGAATACGAATCCCCAATAAAGAAAACTTAGGATAATGAAAACAATCATAAATATTGTTAGGGGCTTCGGCAATTTACCATAATAGTAAATCAGTGCTAATCCAATTAGTATGTGAATAAAAACAAAAAATGCTAAATGCATAATCATCACCTCTAACCACTCAGAATCATATGTATCGTATTTATGTGGAATAGAATCAGAGTTAGCTAGAATATAGCTCGAACAATAATCATATAGATAATGGAAATTTTAACTCTCAATATCGTACTAATCAAAAGGAGCTTCATCATCTTCTATTCATAACTTTTTATCTATTCTTCATTTTTTAAATTGGATCATCATCATTATCATTGTCGATCCTATATTGTTAAAAAAGTAATAAAGGGGGAATATTTGAAAGCAACTTCGATCAGTTTATTTAATAATCTTAAACAACCTTTCATCCACGAAAGCCACTTCGAGATTGGTAATGCTATACTTTTTCACGTTCAATTATTGACCGGTAAATTAAAACACCCCTTTAGATAAGGATATCCAAAGGGGTGAAATATTCTTAAGCTTGTAACCATATAATTTTTTACTCGACCGTAACTGATTTTGCAAGGTTACGAGGTTTGTCAACGTCACAACCACGATGCAGAGCTGCATAGTAAGAGATTAATTGTAGCGGAATAACAGATGTTAAAGGTGTTAAATCTTCATGCACCTTCGGAATGACGAAGCGATCGTCTTCTTCCTCTAAGCCTTTCATTGAGATGATGCATGGGTTTGCACCACGTGCTACAACTTCTTTTACGTTACCGCGAATGCTTAAGTTAACATGCTCTTGTGTTGCAAGGGCAATGACTGGTGTGCCGTGTTCAATTAGGGCAATTGTTCCGTGCTTTAATTCACCGCCAGCAAAGCCTTCCGCTTGAATGTATGATATCTCTTTTAGCTTTAATGCTCCTTCTAAGCCTACGTAGTAATCCATTGTACGTCCGATGAAGAAGCAGTTACGTGTCGTAGATAAGTATTCACGCGCGATTGCTTCCATTTCTTCTTTTTGGTCGCATAATGTTTCCATCGCGTTGGCAATGATGCCGAACTCTTGCAATAAATCAAGCGGCATTTCATTTCCGTTCTGCTCTGCAGCAACAGCGGCTAAAATCGCTAAAACAGCAATTTGTGCTGTGTAAGCTTTTGTTGAAGCAACGGCAATTTCTGGACCAGCATGTAATAATAATGTGTAATCAGCCTCACGAGAAAGCGTAGAGCCCGGTACGTTCGTAATTGTTAGCGCCTTGTGTCCTAATTCTTTTACTTGAACAAGAACCGCACGGCTGTCAGCTGTTTCACCACTCTGAGAAATGAAAATAAACAATGGTTTCTCAGAAAGTAATGGCATATTGTAAGAGAATTCACTTGCTACATGAACCTCAGTTGGTACCTTCGCCCATTTTTCAATAAGCTGCTTTCCAACTAAGCCAGCATGATAACTTGTTCCACAAGCGACAATGTAAATGCGATCTGCTTCATTTACCGCTTCTACAATCGCTGGGTCAACATTTAAGTTACCTGCATCATTTTGATACTTTTGAATAATTTTACGCATGACAAGTGGTTGCTCGTCAATTTCTTTTAACATGTAGTGAGGATATGTGCCTTTTTCAATATCGCTCGCGTCTAATTCAGCAGTATAAGGAGCACGCTCCACCGTTTCGCCTTCTAATGTTTTAATTGTCACTTGTTCTCTTGTGACAATGACCATTTCTTTATCCATTAGCTCAACAAATTGGTTCGTCACATGAAGCATTGCCATCGCATCAGAAGCAACGACGTTAAAGCCCTCTTTACCGATTCCTACTAATAACGGGCTTTTGTTTTTCGCAACGTAAATTACATCAGGTGTTTCCTCATCAATTAAGGCAATGGCATAAGAACCTTTTAAGCGCGTTAACGTTTGACGGAACGCCTCTTCAACTTCCATGCCTTTGTTTACAAAATGCTCTACTACTTGAACGATAATTTCCGTATCCGTTTCACTTGCAAGCTCAACACCTTGTAATAACTCGCGTTTTAAGTGTAAATAGTTTTCAATAACACCGTTATGAACAAGTGTGAAACGACGAGATGCACTTTGATGAGGATGTGCGTTTAATTTACTAGGAACACCATGTGTTGCCCAACGTGTATGACCAATTCCAACGGTTGCTAATACATTCTCGTCGACAATTGCACGTAAATCCGCAATACGTCCTTTTTCTTTAAATACGTGTACGTTGTCGTTTACAACCGCAATACCTGCTGAATCATACCCACGATATTCTAATTTTTCTAAACCACGTAATAAAACTTCTTTACAATCCTGTTGTCCAATATATCCAACGATTCCACACATTTGATTATTCTTCCTCCCATTAACAAGTAAAGGGACGTAGAAAGAAGCTTCATCGGGGACTTGTTCCACGGAGTAAAACCTTTCTGTCGTCCCCTCACTCATGTTTTCTCTATTTATTAGTTACATCTTACTCCTTTGTGCGAAAAGTTGCCTTTTCGTTTTGAGAATAAGACTTAACGGCTGTAACTTGTAACAACCGGGAGGCATCCGCCGAACAATCGATAAACCTCCTCCTCGTCAACTAAGCACTTCCGCTCTTGCTTAGTTCAGGCGCTTTATATGAAATGGATCCCAACGATCCTCCTTTCCATTTATTGACTCATCGAAACAAGAAAATTTTACACTATAAAAAAAGCTTTCGTCAATTCATTTTTCTTTACAACTTGATTGCAAGATTAGTATATGTCAAAAATGTTTCAATGTTATCCCTTATATTCTATGGTTTTAAGGACATTTTTCGTCAAACTTTAACAAATTCATGACATATATTTTACATTGACTCCAGCTAGATTTTGAGATAAAGAGATGCCTCTTTCATCTTTCACTACTCGAGGCATCTTTTGTTTAGTTATTCAATTCCCATTTCTTCCCGCACTACATTTGCAATTTTTTCGACATATTGGCGGCAAAGTTCTTCTGTAGGCGCCTCTGCCATCACACGCACTAATGGCTCTGTTCCAGATGGACGCACAAGGATACGACCATTTCCAGCCATTTCTTCTTCAACCGCTGCAATCGTAGCTTTTACCTTTTCATTCTCCATCACTGCATGTTTATCCGAAACTTTTACATTCACAAGCATTTGCGGGAATTTATCCATTTCACCTGCAAGCTCTGATAATTTCTTTCCTGTCAGCTTCATGATATTCACGAGTTGTAGGGCCGTTAATAAACCGTCACCCGTTGTATTGTGCTCAAGGAAGATGATGTGACCTGATTGCTCTCCACCTAACTTATAGTCATCCTTCTTCATCGCTTCAACGACATAACGGTCTCCTACAGCCGTTTGAACACTATTAATTCCAAGTGCTTCTAAGCCTTTGTAGAACCCTAAGTTACTCATAACAGTCGAGACAACCGTATCGTGCTTTAACATCCCTTGTTCTTTCAAGTATTTTGCACAAACGAACATAATTTGGTCGCCATCAACAATTTCTCCATTTTCATCAACAGCAATTAAGCGATCTCCATCCCCATCAAATGCTAAGCCGACATCTGCCCCTTTTTCTTTTACAACTTCGGCTAACACTTCTGGATGTGTGGAACCTACGCCTTCATTGATATTTAATCCGTTTGGCGATGTTCCAATCGTCGTAACATCCGCATCTAAATCCGCAAATAAGTGTGTTGCAAGCGAAGATGTTGCACCGTGGGCACAGTCAAGCGCAATGTGTAGACCTGTAAAATCTTCGTCGACCGTTTGCTTTAAAAATTGAAGATATTTTTGACCACCTTCGAAATAGTCGCTCACTTGACCTAACTCAGCTCCAACTGGGCGTGGGAGTGTGTCTTCCTCTTTGTCTAGAAGCGCCTCAATTTCTGCTTCTTGCTCATCAGACAACTTAAAGCCATCTGGACCGAAAAACTTGATACCATTATCTTGAACCGGATTATGAGAAGCTGAAATCATAACACCTGCTTCCGCTCCTAGCGCACGTGTTAAATACGCCACTCCAGGTGTTGAAATCACACCTAAACGCATAACCTCCGCTCCAATGGATAACAAGCCAGCAACAAGTGCTCCTTCTAACATATGCCCAGAAATACGTGTATCTCGACCGATTAAAATTTTTGGTCGTTCTTTATCCTTCGTTAAAACATATCCACCGAAACGACCTAATTTAAATGCCAACTCTGGAGTCAACTCCGTATTAGCTACTCCCCTTACTCCATCAGTTCCAAAATATTTTCCCATGGATTCATCGCTCCTTTTACAAAATCATCTTGATCAAGACTGTGTCGTTTGACTCGTTCTATTTCCAGATTCATCTTCAGCTACATCGCGATTCAATATTTTCAGCTTAATCTTTTTTTTAGATAGTGACCAGGATATGTTTTGTGGACCGTTTACCTCGATATCCAGTTGATGTTCTCCTTCTCCTACATCTGCCACATTCACATACAATTTAATATCTGATTCATTAATGTTTTTTAAGATTTCGCCTGAACCCTTTAAAAGAATATCCACTTTTGCATTCTCCGGGTCCAGAAAATTAATCGTCTCCCGGTCATTCAACCCGATAGGATTTACTTGAACTCCTTCAAACGATATAGACTGTTCTTTATCAAGTTCGATCGTAACTTCCGCTTTTTCAGGAATGATCTTCGTAACGCCATTTGGCTTTGGAATTTCTATCTCTAATGTTGTATCTTTACTAATCTTGGATAAATCAATTTCAATCCCGTCTATAAATTCGATCTTATCAAGGACACTTTGCTCCCCGTAAATCGTCGCTTCTTTCGGCTCAACTGTCAACCGTTTTATGCTGAGTCCATCTGGAAGCTCCCCCTTTTGTTTCACATTGATGGGTACGAGCTTACTTGGACTTTTTACCGGAACCGTCACAAGGACGACAGACGGGTCCACTTCAACCGGAAGTACAGTTCCGTTTTGGTCATAGACCGTTACAATTGACTCCATCTCTAACGTTTTATCGACCCCTTCCAAATTCACTCTTGCTTTTACAAGTGCGATTCGGTCAAGGACCTCTTTGGCTCCCGTTATTTGAACCGTGTTCGGTTGCACAATGGCTTCTTCCGGCGTATATCCTTCTTTCATTTTCTCTTTATTAATGAAGTCCACTTCGACAGAGAAGCTCTCTGTTACTTTCTCGTGAACATTGACAGTAATAACCGAAGGATTGATATTGATCGCTAATTTTTCTGATACATTTTTATATTGTAACTGTACGCGATGCGTACCTACTGGCAATTCGCGTAAATCAGCATATATTTCAAAGTCTCTTACTTGCTTGGCTGCAGTTAAGGCGCTTGTCGGGCCTTCTAATGAAACGGTTACCGTTTGTGGAATTCCTGTCACCACATACTCCTGCTCATCATAGTACACAGCTACTGGAATATCTGTTAAGGTTACAGACTCCGTTGAAGCTGTAGTTGAGAAAAACGATGTGGTCTGTGACTTGGATTCCTCGGGCGACTCAATATTAACCGAAACGTACAGCATAACAGCGAGCATCATTGCTACAATTCGCATGAACCAATTATTATTCATGAATTTATCCATTTTTCTTCGCCCTCCATTGCCATAGGCTTGAAGAAGCAACTTTTGAGCTATTGAATTCCGAATTTAACATATCCCGCAATTGATCGACTGTTAAATTCCGATGTAGCTCTCCATTTTTCGTTAAGGAAATACTTCCTGTCTCTTCAGACACAACTAATGTAAGACTATCGGTTACTTCACTAATCCCTACAGCAGCACGGTGTCTCGTACCAAGCTCTTTAGAGATAAATGGACTTTCTGACAAAGGTAGATAGCATGCTGCTGCTGCTACTTGGTCATTTTGAATAATGACTGCCCCGTCATGTAAAGGGGTATTTGGAATGAAAATATTAATTAACAACTCGGATGAGATGTTGGCATTCAACGGAATACCCGTTTCAATATAGTCTCCCATACCCGTTTCACGTTCGATAGTTACAAGCGCACCAATTCGTCGCTTCGCCATGTATTCGGTTGCTTTTGTAATCGCCTCAACCATTTTTGAATGTTCTTCATCTTCTTGCACAACTCCACGCGAGAATATTCGTCCCCGCCCTAACTGTTCGAGCGCGCGCCGTAGCTCAGGCTGGAAGATGATTATAATCGCTAAGAACCCCCATGTTAACGCTTGGTCCATTAACCATTGCAGCGTATTCAGTCCTAAATACTGACTTAAAATTCGCACGACAATGATGACTGTAATCCCTTTTAAAAGTTGTACAGCCTTCGTCCCCCTGATTACCATAATCAGTTTGTAAATAACGTACCAAACGAGGAGTATATCAATAATATCGCCAAGGTATTGTAATACAGGAAAGTCACCTAAGGCCATTTCCATTTCCTCCAATATGTAATCCATAACCTATATTATAGCACAACTTCCATCAACAAGCTGTATACATAAGAAGTAGGTCACCTAGTTGATGACCTACTTCTCAAATATATTCACGACCTCTTTCGCCAATGACTTTAACTCAAACCAAAGCCATTCAAATAACTGATCCACTTCTTCAATTTGGCCGGTTACTTGTCCTGCAGATGCTAAATATTGATCACCATTAATGACATCTCCATTGATGACCGTCACATCTCCATTAACCTTTCCTTCAATTTTAATGTCGCCGTTTCGTACAATGATATTTCCGTTTACGGTTTCGCCTTCAGGAACAATAACTGTATGATTTTCAACCACTAGATTATCATGTTTTGTTACACTAAATTTATCTTCTTGATACGATGTAAAGAGGCTTCCTGTCATCAATAAAATGAATAGCGAGGCAGCCACAAGTAATGGATGACTTCGAAACCAGCGATTCATGCTCACCGTTCGTTTTTCCTTTGGTAGCTTTTTCATCACATTAGCTGTAAAGTCTGCCGGAGCATGTACATGAGACGTGCTCTGCACGAAAGCTACAGCCTTATTAAGCTCTTGATAATGTTTCATGCATTCTTCACAGCTTTGCATATGTTCTTTAAATCGTTTTTCTTCTTCAGCGTTTAATTCACCATCCATATGACGATGAATTAAATCATGTACATTTGAAGGACAGCCCATATTGTACACCCCAATCTTTTTATAAATGACGTAATTGTTTTCGCAATGCTTCCCGTCCGCGATGGATTCTAGTTTTTACCGTTCCAATCGGAATTTCCAATATATCCGATATTTCTTGTAATGACAGCTCATCAATGTATTTTAGCACAATGACCGATCGGTATTTATCAGGTAATTTTAGGATTTCTTTTTGGATCGTATCTTGTAAATCCATCGCCTCGACTTCTTCATCGGGCTTTAATTCATCAGATGCAACTTGTGAGTACATTGTCAGTCCTTCCGTCCCCGCAACTTCCGCATCTAAATAATAATCAGGTTTTTTCTTTCGAATCCGATCAATGCATAAGTTCGTCGCAATCCGATAAAGCCATGTTGAAAACTTTTTTTTCACATCAAAGGTATGAATATTTACATATGCACGAATAAACGCCTCTTGCGCAATATCTTCCGCTTCATGTGCATTACCTAGCATGCGATAACATAATTGATAGATCTTATCCTTATATAGATCTACAATATCTGCAAATGCTTCTTGATCACCTTTTTTAATTTGTTTAATTCTCTTTTTAACAATTATGTCCATATTTTCTACCTCCGCAGTAGCGGGTATCTATTCTACGAATTTACGTATCAAAAGGTTTCACATTTGACACATAAATTTATTTTAGCAAAAATTAGGGAATTGTGCGCTTTTTTTGCTGTGATTTTTCCCTAACCTTAATAAATCTATCCACCATATAAAAAAGCCTTCAAGAACGCTTTCTTTTAACATTCTTGAAGGCTAGAACTGTTAACATAGTTTTTATTAGGGTGTTTAAGTTTAATGATTTTGGTTGAAAGGCGCATGCTTTCCTCAAGGAAGACCTGTCTAGCTGTTCCCAAGGGAGGCGCTCCCTTTCGCTAAATACCAACAATGAATAGAAAACAGTCTTAATTAAAGAAGTTTCTCTCCAAATAAAGAACCCATTAAGGCTACTGCTACTGTAGCAGTTTTATTTCTCTCATCTAAAATTGGGTTTACTTCCACAAATTCTGCAGAGGTAATAATGCCGGATTCAGCTAGCATTTCCATTGCTAAATGACTTTCTCTGTAACTAATTCCCCCAATCACTGGAGTACCTACCCCTGGGGCATCATGAGGGTCAAGACCATCTAGGTCAAGAGATAAATGGACTCCATCTGTTCCACGATTTCGTAAATACGTAATCGCTTCTTCCATAACTTGTGTCATTCCTAATCGGTCGATCTCATGCATTGTATAGACTTTGATTCCTTTTTCTTTAATTAATTCACGTTCTCCTTCATCAAGCGCACGTGCACCGATAATGACAATGTTTTCTGGTTTGATTTTTGGTGTATATCCCATAATATTTGTCAAACTAGGATGACCGATTCCTAAGCTTACCGCAAGTGGCATCCCATGAATATTCCCTGATGGGGACGTTTCAGCTGTATTTAAATCACCGTGAGCATCATACCAAATGACTCCTAGATTTTCATAGTGCTTCGCAACACCAGCTAGCGTTCCGATTGCTATGCTGTGGTCTCCCCCTAATACAAGTGGAAATGACTCCGACTGGACTGCTTCGTCCACTTTAACAGCTAGTTGCTCATTCGCTTCTGCAACCGCTTTTAGATTTCTTAAATTTTCGACATTTTTAACGTCACTTCGCTCAGCTCGACCTATTTCTATATCCCCTAAATCATCTATTATGTAACGTAAACGTTCTAAGCGTTCAATAACTCCTGCATACCGAATAGCACTCGGTCCCATATCTACCCCTCGTCGCATTTGACCTAAATCCATTGGTACCCCAATAATTGAAATCTTGTTTGTTTTCATCTCTCATCCTCCTTATCCTCATAATTTTATTTTACCGAGAAACTAGAAGATGACTCAACTGGACAAAATCACGCATAATTATACAGAAAATTTCGTTTAATGAGATTGTTCTAAAATAGTACTTTTAAAATGGAAAAAAGACAAAAGCGATTGTTAGGAAGTATATCGGAGATTAGCCCATCTCCTTCTTCTCTTTTGATTCCAACGGACGCTTTCCGTAGATTTACACAATGTGTAGTCTCAGTTGAGGTTCACATTTGCTTCTAATATTAAATGAACAGTCTCCTTCCCAATGACACAGAGGCTGAAGAAAATCTTTTAAGCACATCAAGCTCTATAACTGATTAATGATACATTTTCGGGATAATGTTAATAAGAAACATTCATGATTTTACACTCACACCCCCGACATGAAAATTTATTCTCCCCGGGGTTTCCTTTCTACCATCTACTTATCATGATCGATCATTCAGCTCATAGGTAATTTTTATTTTCACAGAAAAAGCGGAAAGCGCCCGCTTATCGGCGAAGAGTGCTGGAGGACCTTCGAGGGGGCTTCCGTCGCCACAGCAGGGCCGAAGCGACCCGAGCTGATGGCGCTTGGAGCTAGACACCAGAAAAACTGTAAAGAGAATACTTTAACACTTTATTGAACTTAGACTGTCTGTAACAATAAATAAAAAAATCCTCTTACCTTTTCATTGGTAAGAGGATTGCTTATATGGAGCCTAGCGGGATCGAACCGCTGACCTCCTGCGTGCAAAGCAGGCGCTCTCCCAGCTGAGCTAAGGCCCCATAATACAAAAAAAGATCCATCTACAATGGATTCTGGAGCGGAAGACGGGATTCGAACCCGCGACCCCCACCTTGGCAAGGTGGTGTTCTACCACTGAACTACTTCCGCAAAAGTGAGCCATGGAGGACTCGAACCTCCGACCCTCTGATTAAAAGTCAGATGCTCTACCAACTGAGCTAATGGCTCGAAATTTGGCTGGGCTAGCTGGATTCGAACCAGCGCATCACGGAGTCAAAGTCCGTTGCCTTACCGCTTGGCTATAGCCCATCGAAAAATTTCATGTATGTAATGTTATGTTTCCAATAAAAAAATCACTTTATACAACAAATGTTGTGTTAATGTGATTTTCCCTAAAAATTATTAAATGGTGGAGGGGGACGGATTCGAACCGCCGAACCCTGAGGGAGCGGATTTACAGTCCGCCGCGTTTAGCCACTTCGCTACCCCTCCGATACGAGTGCCGGCGAGAGGACTTGAACCCCCAACCTACTGATTACAAGTCAGTTGCTCTACCAATTGAGCTACACCGGCAAATGAAATAATTATGGTGGAGGATGACGGGATCGAACCGCCGACCCCTTGCTTGTAAGGCAAGTGCTCTCCCAGCTGAGCTAATCCTCCATATGGTGACCCGTACGGGATTCGAACCCGTGTTACCGCCGTGAAAGGGCGGTGTCTTAACCACTTGACCAACGGGCCAAAGCATTTGTCCTAAGCTTCCAACCGGGCTTGAACCGGTGACCTCTTCCTTACCATGGAAGTGCTCTACCTACTGAGCTATGGAAGCATGGCTCCGCAGGCAGGATTCGAACCTGCGACCGTTCGGTTAACAGCCGAATGCTCTACCACTGAGCTACTGCGGAATAATATCGCCTGGCAGCGTCCTACTCTCACA